>JAWVYR010000058.1:0-10718 GCA_033722635.1 Balneolaceae bacterium
ACGGTACGACCACCAAACCGATGTAAGGTATGCCGCTGCCCGGCTCTGGGTCGACGGCATCATCCATCCCGCGGATACCCGGAGCCGCATATCCAAGGCGATCGAATGCGCCAACCAAAACCCAGAGATTGAGGACTTTAAGACCGGGGTGATACAGGTTTAACATGCAGACTTCTGACGGGGTATAGATCCCACCCATTTACATATTTTATCGTTTTCTGCATTGCATACCTGTTCCATTTCTTAATTAATTATATCTCTAAATCTTTCGGTAACGATTAACCAAAATCTATGAAATCGACTCAAGTTCTGCTTCTGTGCTTAGTGCTGCTGGCCACCGGTCTTACGGAGCCGCGTGCCCAGGATACACCCGCTAAGGCTTTTGAAAATGTTACGATCCATACCGCCGACGGAAACACAATTGACAATGGCACCATCATCTGGAGAAACGGCATCATCGAGAAGATGGGAACCGGAATTCAGATCCCGTTTGATGCTTATGTGATCGACGGCGGAGACAGCCTCCATATCTATCCGGGTTTTCTGGACGGCATGGCAACCTGGGGCAGCCCCGACCTGCCGGATCAATATGAGACGCCCGATCGGCCCGGCGAACCTTCCTATGAACGAGCCGGCATCCAGCCGCAGCGACATCCGTCCAACCTGCTGAATGCCAAGGATTCCAATCTGTCAGGAGCCCAGAAAAAAGGATTTACTACTGCCTTACTTGGGTTGAAAGGGTTCATGCTACCCGGACAGCTGGATCTGTTCTTCCTGAATGGACGGCAAACCGGCGATTACCTGTTCAGCAGGGGCAAAGGAATACTTGCCAAATTTGAGGATGCGCCCGGTGCCGCCTACCCCAATACCCTTATGGGAATGATGGCTAAATACCGCCAGCTCTGGTATGATGCCGAAGCCCTGCAGCAGCAGAAATCCTATTTTGCAACGGCGAAAGGACAATACCCGGCACCGCTGGGCGACGAAGTACTGGAAGCCCTTGTCCCGGTGATGAATCGGGAGCAGCCACTCTACTTTGTCGTCGATACCAAAGAGAATATCGACCGGCTGCTGAAACTGCAGGATGAGCTGAACTTCAGCCTGGTGATCGTCTCAGGCAAAGAAGCGTATGCACGAACCGACCAACTCAAAAGCAGGAAGATACCGGTCCTGGCCAGCATCGATCTGCCTGAAAAACCGGATTGGAAAGTGAAGGAGGAAAAAGCGGAAAGGGATACCGCCGAAGTCCTTGAAGAGCGGGAAGAGATAACCGAAGAGATGCGGATCTTCCGGAAACAGCAGATGGCTGCTTACAAGGCCAGCGTAGAAAACATCAGGAAACTGATGGAGGCCGGGGTGAAGGTCGGCTATGCCACCAACGAGATGAAATTGAGCGATTTCAGGGAGAACTTGGCGACCCTCCGTAAGGAGGGAGGGCTGACGGATCAGCAGATTCTGGCAATGCTAACACGAAATACCGCAGAAATACTGGGAGTGAACCGGGAGCTGGGAGGCCTGCAACCCGGACAGATTGCCAGTTTCTCGTTGTTTACCAAACCATTTGAGGCAGAAAAAACCGAAATTAAATATTCCATCTCAGGAGGCATTATCTCTGAGTTTGATGTCAAAACTCCTTCAAAGAATAAAGAAAATGATGAATAGCATGTTGAATCTGAAATACACTACACTCGTTGCCATCCTGCTGTTATTGGCCGCCGGATCGGTTGATGCCCAGGAGAAAGGATCCGTCCTTATTCGAAACGGGACGGTGATCACCATCACCAACGGCAACATGCCCAACACCGATCTGTTGATCGAAAACGGGGTGATCACCGACATAGGCCAGAACCTGGACGCACCGCGGGGAATCGAAACCGTTGACGCCACCGGTAAATATGTGATGCCGGGCATCATCGATGCACACTCCCATATCGCCGGCGTCAATATCAATGAATGGACCAACCCGGTTACGGCCGAGGTCACCATGGAGGAATCGATCGATCCCACCGATATCAACATCTATTGGGCGTTGGCCGGCGGGGTCACCACCATTCACCTGATGCACGGTTCGGCCAATGTGATCGGCGGACAGAACGAGACGATGAAATTACGTTACGGCGGAACTATGGATGATCTGCGTTTTAAGGATGCCCCCCGGACCATCAAGTTTGCCCTGGGTGAGAATCCTACCCGGGTTCATGGTCAGGGTTTTGATGTCAAGCCCCGTACCCGCATGGGGGTCGAACAGGTGATCCGCGATCATTTTGATGCCGCACTCGATTACAAGCGAAAAAGACAAGCCTATCTGGAAGCGAAGCAGCGATATGACCGGCGTAAGCGAGGTACCCCACCGATTCCGGTAGCCAAAAACCTGCGGATGGAGGTGCTCAACGATATCATTGATGGGGAGATCCTGGTGCACTGCCACTCCTACCGGGCCGACGAGATTCTGATGCTGATGCGGGTATTCAATGACTACGGTGTTAAAAACTACACTTTCCAGCATGCCAACGAAGCGTTCAAGGTGGCTCCGGAGCTTCGGAAGAACGGGGCCTACACATCGGTCTTCTCCGACTGGTGGGCCTACAAGTTCGAGGTCTACTATTCGACCGCCTACAACGCCGCTATATTGAATGCGAACGGGGTGAAAAACAGCATCAACTCCGACAGCGGAGAGCTGATTCGCCACCTGAATCATGAAGCTGCCAAAGCTGTGCACTACGGTGGCACCTCAAAGCTGGATGCGCTGAAGATGATTACGATCAACCCGGCAGCACAGCTGGGAATCGACAACAAGGTGGGCAGCCTGGAAGTGGGCAAACACGGTGATGTGGCGATCTGGAGCGGCCATCCGCTCAGCATCTACAGCATTTGCGAGACCACCTATGTGGACGGAAAAAAATATTTCGACCGGGACCAGGACCCCGACGATATGCGGATCGAGGTGGATCCGGAGGTGGATTTTGATGAGACGCGATACAGCGGCACGCTTTCCGGAAGGGATGAGGATACCTGCCTGCGCGGGGCCCATATTCTGTTTGATAAAAACGGCATGACCTTTAATGAGGGAGACAAGTAACATGAATTTCAATTACGACAATACGATGAAAAAAAGGATATCAACCGGCTGCCTGGCCGCTCTATTGATAACTGCCGTCATGACGCTATCCGCCAAAGCGCAGATTCCAGAGAAGCCGGAATTCGGAAAGTTTGCCATAACCAATGTCACCATCCACACCGTAACCGACGGTGTAATAGAGAATGGGGTGGTGCTCATCGAAGGAGAACGCATCGCTTTTGTCGGGAAAAATGCAAAGATCACCCCCGACTACCAACAGGTCGACGGAACCGGTAAACATCTCTATCCCGGATTTATGGATTCGAGAACCCAGTTGGGCCTGCAGGAGATCGGTTCGGTAGCCGTTACCCGCGACCAGGCGGAATTGGGCAGTTTCAATCCCCATGTAATGGCCTTCACAGCTATCAACCCGAGCAGTGTGAATATACCGGTCACCCGGGTGAACGGAGTCACCCATGTGATATCAAACCCTGTCTCCGGCCGGCTGTCGGGCAAATCGACCCTGATCGACCTGTACGGTTATTCACCTGATTCCATGGCGATACTTAAACGCGCCTCCCTGCACCTGAACTGGCCGAGTGCGGTGAAGAGGGGATGGTGGGATGACCGGAAACCCGAGAAGATTCAGGAACAGTATGAAGAAAACCTTAAAGAACTCAACGATTTTTGGAACAAAGCGAAGTTCTACCATCGGATGGTGACAGCCTATGAAGAAAATCCCTCTGGTAAAACCAAACCTGAAAAGGATGAAGTTCTGGATGCGATGAGGGAGGTGGTCACCGGGAGCATACCGGTTGTAATATCCGTGAACCGAAAGAAAAATATCGAGAATGCGATCAACTGGGCTGCCGGAAAGGGTCAGGCGCATTTCATCCTGTCCGGCGTCAGGGAGGGATGGCGGGTGGCCGACAAGATTGCCGAGTCGGGCATACCCTGCCTGGTATCCACGCTGCATACCCCGGTACGCGACTACGACAACTATCAGCGGCCCTATCAGAATCCCGGCAAACTACATGAAGCCGGGGTCAAGATCGCCTTTGCTACCGGCGAAGTGGAAAACGTGCGAAATGTGCTCTACCATGCAGGATACGGGGCGACCTACGGCCTCGGCAGGGAGGAGGCGATCAGGGCGCTCACCATCAATCCGGCGGAGATATTCGGCGTCTCCGAGCACCTCGGCAGTATTGAGGAGGGGAAACAGGCCAATCTTTTCATCGCCGACGGCGATCCGCTGGAACCGATGACACATATAGAGCAGGTTTTCATCCGGGGTTACAAGGTCCCCATGGTCAGCCGACATACCCAGCTATATGAGGAGTTCCTGAATCGGGGACCCGACCGATAAATATCCGTTCGACATTTTTTAGACCCTGTGATATCGCTGTTTGGCCACACCATCCCTGTTCGGAGTGGATGGTAAGTGGTCGAGGCCTGATATAAAGGGAATGCTGCAGATTATAGCGGGGTTTTATCATCTCTTCATAATCCATAAATTTCATTATAGCAATGGAGATACAGCACCGGTCGGGTGAGACTAAAGGATCTTTTTTTGTTGAAGAAGAGGGTTCCAAACTGGCTGAAATGACCTACTCCAAACTGGGAAGCAGGAGTATCATCATCGACCATACCGAAGTCTCTGATGACCTCCGGGGCAAGAATGTTGGTAAACAGCTGGTACATCGGGGGATTGAATTTGCCCGCGAAAATGCGCTTACTGTCATACCTCTATGCCCATTTGCAAAATCAGTGATCGAACGGGATCCTTCTCTTCAGGATGTACTAAAAAAATAGGTCATCGCATCATGCGATCGGCCGCAAATGTCGATTGCGGGTGCCGACTGACCGTTTTGGCATAGATACAATCAGAACATGAAAGAATCCTATTTAGCCGCAGCGATACAGATGAACAGCCAGCCTGATCCTGATCACAATCTGGACCAGGCCTACCGGAGAATAAACACCGCCGTAAACAGGGGCGCCCTGTTCGTGGGACTGCCGGAGAATTTTGCTTTCCTGGGTGACCTGCATCAGCGTATCGACAGGTCCGATGAGATTATGGAAAAAAGCCTTCGATTTCTTCAGCAGACGGCTGAAGAGTTCGGCATATACCTGTTGGGGGGAAGTTTTCCAGCTCCCGCCGGCGATGACAAGGTATACAACCGGACGGTATTGGTAAATCCCGACGGCCGGATAGCTGCCCAGTACGACAAGATTCACCTGTTTGATGTTTACCTGTCGGAGAATGAATCGTACAACGAATCCGACTTTGTAAAAGAGGGGGATACGGAAGCCGTGGTGTATGAATCTGACCGTATTGGAAATATCGGACTATCGATCTGCTACGACCTGCGCTTTCCGGAGCTCTACAGGAAGCTCTCGGAGGCGGGAGCCGAAATTCTCTGTGTACCGTCCGCGTTCACCGCAACCACCGGCCGGGACCACTGGAAACCGCTGCTGCAAGCCAGGGCGATCGAAAACACCGGTTTCATCATTGCACCGGCCCAAACCGGCATCCACGGCGAGAAACGGTCAACCCACGGTCATTCCATGATTATCGACCCGTGGGGAACGATCATCAGCGATGCCCAAAAGGATGGGGAGATGGCGATCGGTGAGATCAATTTTAAGCACCTCGAGGAGACCAGGATGAGAATTCCCTCCCTGAAGCACCGTACCCTTTAGTCCGGTTAGAGTTGCAAAAGGGTGGCTGCTCCCAGTCCCACAAATATGGCGATTGCAAAACTGAGCAGCGTACCGATAAGGATATACTCTGCCTGTTTGCGGTCCTCCCGATCTTTCATGCCGCCCGAAAAGCGGAAGATCGATTTGGCGGCGATCAGGAACCCAATTGCACTGTATTGTTGGATCAGAATCAATATCAGGATAATAACACGTTCGAGATATCCGATCCATGTGCCGGCATCGCGCAACCCCTTGATCCGGGGCGTCTCCACATCCACCAGCTCTTTTCTCCACCGGGAGGTAACCTTTTCAATCAGAAATCCGGAAGGACGAAGAATAATCAAAAAAGCCGCTGCCAGGACCCAGAGCTGGTGATTGCCCATCAGCGCATCAAAATGGGCAATAAAAGGATTGTACAGGTCGGTGTACCAGAGCCAGGCGATGAGTATAATAATTGAGTGAGCCATTTGATCGATGATAAAATTTTTAGTTCTCGCCTCCTGTTTGGATTTCCACCAGTCGATGAGCAGATGCGTAACGGTGATGAAAACGGGTAAAAACCATTCATCCCAATCGGCGAGAAAGAAATAGGTTAGTATCCCCAGAATTATTATATGCATATAGAGCGATCGTGAGCGGATCCCGAAATCCTTGCGGTCTTCAATCCATTCGTTGGGCTGCATATAGAAATCGGCCAGCAGATGGGCCGTTAACAATCGCATCAACACGGAAATGTCTGCTATGGGTATCATCGGTGTCTCCTAAGGGTGCCTATAGCTTTTTGCAGATCCGGCGGAACCGATCCAACAGGGTATCGACGGCGAACCATCCTGCGCCTTTGACCCTGTAATGGACCGCCGCCTGGGAAATGTCATAGTCGTCTGCTATTCTTTTCCTTGTTTTTCCCAGGACCAGATCCTGAACTGTTTCCGACTGTATCGCCGTCCATTTGTTCATCAGCGCATCGAGGAGGGCCATTTCGGTGTCCAGCTCCGAATTGAGTGCTTCATCAGGTGTTACAATAGATAACCGTCTGTTGCCCTTCATTTTATCCAATTTTGGTCCGGATAACCGGTAAGCCTGCCCGTCGCCCTCCGTTACATTTTCAGGAAGATATTCAACGGTGCCAATCCCTATGGCTATTCGCGCATCCAATGATTCTGATTCCTCTGATAATACAATTTTTTTAAGCGCTGTTCTAATTATTAACGCGGCCTCCAGGGATAGGGAGGGATCGGAGATCACCCCCTGAAAACTGTCGCCACGATAAATTTCAAAGGCGTTAACCGGTTGCGAGTCAGCAGTTAACCGTTTTACAAGTAGAAAGGAATGCTTCAAACCATCCAGAATTTGTGCGTGGGCTGCAGGTTCGATTCTGGAGTAACCGACGATATCGCCGGTCAGTACTGCAACATGTGATTTATCCCGCATATCGGTCTGATTTTACCGCATATTATAAGTCTTAGATATTAAAATCAAGGTATTTAATGTCTAAAACTTAATACTTTTAGGGATTATCACCGTCGCAGACGGTAAAGAACCGCATCTGCCGAGAGGATCATGACAGCCACCATACCCAGTATCAGCAAGCTCAGGGCCGGCTTCCAGATGACCAGCCCGCCGACCGTACCCAGCACGGCCCCCAGGTACTGAATATACCGAAGCTGTTCATTGGTCGCTCCCTGAATAATTCTCGAGATGCGCTGTTCATCATACTCCCGAAGATTATCCTCCACCAGTGAATGGACATCCAGCTGGTTGATCAGCTTGTAAAGCAGGGTGGTTACCATATTTTCGATCACCTCGCTGTGTTCATCCACTTTCTCCGGTAGCTGGTCGAGCAGATCGTCCATTTTATCCAGGCCGCTTTCCACGGAGGTTGGAAGTTTGATAAGCGCCTCCTCGATGATCTTTTGCATCTCCCGGCCCTTGATAAAGGAATAAGCCTTAAGGGCGATCTGTTCCACGGAGTTATCCTCCACACTCTCCTCGATCTGCAGCAGTATCTTTTCAGCGAGTGCAGCCCGTATCTCCTGGTCGGCGATCATCTCATCCACATAGTTCACCAGCCACTTTTTCAGCTCACTCCTGAACTCCGGGGCATCGATGATGCTTCTGATATAGCGGGTGGCCTGAGCACGGTACCGGCTGATAACTTTCGTCTCGTTGATCCTCCGCTTGATAATCTCGGGATTGATTAGGTCGTTGGAGACCGCCTGGGCCAGCCGAAAGGCGATCCGGTCTTTCTGAGCGGGAATAAGGCCGTAGCCGAGTATGGGGCGCCTCTCGGTGGGTTTGAACAGCATGGTGATAGCCAGCCAGTTGGTCAGAAAGCCGATCAGCCCGCTGACACTGAGAATCTTCAAAAGCCCTTCGAACTCCAGAATATATCCCTGAACGCTATAACTCACACCCTCAAAATCCCAGAAGAGCGACACGCCGAAGGCAGCTACAAGCAGGTAGGGAACCACACCCAGCAGCGTCAGTAGCAGGGGGTGTTTATATTCAAACCGTTCGGGAATATCCTGCGGGCGGTAAACCTCATCACCTGTACTCGCCCTGGCGCTGTAACGGGAAACGATCTGCCAGAGATGACGTGCGTACCGGCGGGTCTTCTCCTTGGCTACCTCCAAGGCACCGTTTGACTGTTCATCCGTTTGTAACTGTCGTTCTTCGTCCATGCGGTAGATGAGATCTTTTGTGTCGGCTCAGTTCCCATGATACGCAATAAATACTAAATGGTTATCCATCCCCGGACTGATCAAGAGCCTCCAGATAAAAATTCTCCCGTTCCGTCATCTTTTTTCGAGCATCCTCATCCCCATCACGATAGCCGACCAGATGCATCAACCCATGAATCAGGACACGTCTGAGCTCTCTATTTTCCTCTTCATTATACTCCAAAGCCTGTTCGTAAACCCTTGGCAAGCATATAAAAACAGTACCTTCAAGATCCTGTTTATTCTTCTCATATGGAAAGGTGATGACGTCGGTCACATAATTGCGACCCAAGTGCTCCCGGTTAAGTTTCTTGATCTCTTTTTCATCTACAAACACCACCTCCAACAGCGAAAAAGAGCAGTTTTCATGGGTCTCAACCAGGGCCGCGATATGTTGAACCAGATCAAGCCCGAGGGACAGCTCCTTGCCTGACTCGTTGAAAAGCTGGATATGCTCCTGGTCGGCGCTCATTCCGAGAGGGGTTCTGGATCAGCTGTCATCCTCAAAGCTGAAGTCATCCAGGTCGATCGATTCGGTGAGGGAGAGGGCGATGGCGCACATCATGAGATCCTCGGGCAGCTGGGTAAAATCACTGTTGAGGATCGATTCGCTTACATTGGAATAGAGACTGCACCCGGCACCCTCCTCCACAATCAGGCCGCTGGTCCGCTCACCCAACCTTCCGAAGAAGGTGACCTGCTTCAACATCTCGCTGGCGATGAAAGCGGTACAGTTGTGAAGCTGCAAAAAAGTGTTCTGGGCATAGACCGACACCATATTCATCTCCTCGTCGTGCATCTGCATTCCAAGATGAATTTCAAGGGCAAGGCGCCGATTTTCCTCCTCATCGACTACCTCAAAGCGAAACACATCATCACCCAGTGGTTTGGGTTTGGTGCCGAGCACCTTGCCGATCGCCTCGATATTTTCTTTCGTAAATTTGTGAACCGTCATCGTATGTGAAATGGAACTGAAATTATTCAACAAATATAATATACGGTATAAATAATTGGAAATTTAGTCCAGCTCGAATTGCTCGATACGGGCCCTGTTCTCCTCCCTCGTGGATGGCAGGTTCATCCGGTCGATCGTTATGGTATTCACCTGATCGGCCATCTCTTTGGCTTTTTCATCTTCCTCGCCTATAAAATAAACCCGCTGTACGATCGTCATGTGACTTAACAGATATCCCAGCTCGCGGCCCACATTCTCCCTACGATTGAGCAACTCCTGGATCCGGTTGCGAAGATTGCGCTGTTTGGTCAGATTGGCGTTCATGCGAGCCCGTTTCGCCTCGGAATCCAGCCGCATAATCTCATCCTGATAGCTGTCGTAACGCGACATCTGGTATTCCATCTCGTCCATCAGATGGTCACGTCCTTTGTCCGCCAGGCGGAGGGCATGTTCGATATCGCCGGCCTTGGCATAGCTGTAGGTATAAAGCACCATGGAGTTGGTGTTGACATCAAAGGACCGGAAGGGAATCTTCTCCTCACCCCATCTCAGCCATTTGGAAGCGCTGTCGGGCTTGCCCACCTGAGTGTAGGAATCGGCCAGCTCGGTAATGCCAAATCGGTAGTTACCCAGCATTCGCCTGATATTTTCATCAAAATAGGCATCGGGATTATTCCATTCACGGAAACGGAATTTTCGGTACCGTTGTGCGTGCAGGTCGGGATCCACCCATCCGTAGGTGGACGCTTTATGCTCTTGGGGCACAACGCGAAACGCCTTTCCTTCAAACCGAAAATAGTTTTGCAGATTGAGCTGGCTGTTTGTTGAAACGGTATTGGCAAAATAGACCGGCCTTAGCCAGCGGTTGGTCTTCAGCATATCCAGGATCACTTCATCCTGTACCTGGGTATAGTAACGGGGATTTCCCTCGTAATCGGTGCCGGCAGACCGGCCGCGGTAATACCAGCTTACCTGATTGTCGAGCGAATCCACCGGGATACCAAACTCGACACCCTCCCTGAAAAGCCGTATATCCTGGTCCGACTTGACTCCGATCATCTCCTTGTAGGTCTGATCTCCGGAAAAAGCGCTTCTCAGCAGCTGCTTATCGACCGGTATGGTAACGGTATCCGGTTCATGCAACGTCAGATTGGAAGTGATGCGCTCAATCTCCTCATCGCTCAGCGAGATTGGCAGGGGGGCTGATTCATGCGACCACTGGTCCCGGAGCTGCTTGATATACCAGTCGGTATTCAACAGACTGAGGCAAACCACCCGCACA
>JAWVYR010000059.1:0-10645 GCA_033722635.1 Balneolaceae bacterium
AGCGGGCGGAGGAGCTGGCTGCAGCGGATGTAAAGGAGTGAGAATTGGGTAGTGAAAAGTGAGAAGTGAAACCCGACCTACGTCGAGACTTCGGAGGGCAGGCCCTCCTTCGCTAAAGCTTCGGTGGGCAGGTTTGAAAGGTGAAACGTCAAACGTGAGACGTTAATCCCTGCCAACTGTACCTCAGTACTTTCTCTGCGAACGCTGCGGTTAAATCCTTCTGACTACTGCCTACTGGATTCCTAATTCCTAATTCCTAATTCCTCATTTCAACATTCCCGTCAGCCCACTCCAGCTCGGCGGTCGATCCAGCTTCGAAACCGGCGGCCTGTTTGATCCACTCATCGTGCTGCCAGACCCGGGTGTAGCCGTTCTCCAACGGGGCGTTGGGATCGCGGCTCTCCAACCGGTGTTTGAGCCCGGTGAGTCGTTCCCGCTTTTTCATCAGCAGCAAATCCTTGCGGTGCATCAGCCGTTCGGTCAGGTTGTTGACCCGTTCGCGGCGGCTCTCCACCTTGTCGCGCACGGCCAACAGCGCGTGGGAGGTGAGCAGCTGGGTGATCCGCTCGCGGTGCTCGGCGACCCGTTCGACCACCTCGCGGTTGAGTCGATCGGCCAGGTCGTCACAGTACATTTTCACCTCGTTGATATCGGGTGCGGCCAGGATCGCGGCCTGAGTGGGGGTGGCCGCACGGGCGTCGGCTACAAAATCGGAGATGCTGAAATCGACCTCGTGGCCCACCGCGCTGATCACCGGTATGCTGCAGTGGAAGAGCGCTTGGGCCACCGCCTCCTCGTTGAAGGGCCAGAGATCCTCGAGCGAGCCGCCACCCCGTCCGATAATAAGCAGATCCACATGTTGCATATCGGAAAAGTAGTTGATCGCCCGTACCAGCTCCGGGGCGGCGTTCACTCCCTGCACGCTGGCGTGGTGAAGCAGCAGGGCGGCTACCGGCCAACGGCGCTCCAGTGTGTCGCGGATATCGTGGAAGGCGGCCCCGGTTTCGGAGGTGATGACGCCGATCCGTTCGGGATAGTCGGGAAGCGGCCTCTTGTGCTCCTCATCAAACATCCCCTCCTCCTTCAGCCGGGCTTTGAGCTTCTCGAACGCCTCCTGCAGGGCTCCCTTGCCGGCCTGCTGCACCCGGTTCACGATCAGCTGATACTTGCCGTGGGGCGGGTAGACCTGAATGTCGCCGCCTGCCAGGATCTGCTGGCCGTCCACCAGCTCCACCCCGAGGCTGCGGGCCACCCCCCGCCAGATGACGCAGGAGAGCTGGGCGTCCTCATCCTTCAGGGTGAAGTAGACATGACCGCTCCGGCTGGTCTTGGCGTTGCTCACCTCCCCCTCCACCCGGATATCCAGAAAATGCCCTTCCAGCAGCATCTTGATTTCTTCGGTCAGCTCGGAAACGCTTAGAATGGAAGGAGTAAAAAAGTCGGATTGGTTCATGTGGGTCATGCTGTAAATTTTGATCTTATCATTTTTAACTCCTTTCTCCTTCAAAGAGGGAGCATGCTCGATCCGCATTCAAATTATAAATAATTATCACCATTATAACTCACTATTCATTATTCAATACGAATCAACTGTTATTGAATTCCTCTTAAATCCTGTATATTTGACCTCAAAATGAAAGAAATCCCAGCATGAGCGTTACGCCCGATTTACTGCTCAAGAATGTCCGCCCGGTAGGCGGCGAATTCACCGGCAAAAAAACCCTCGACCTGCGAATCAGTGACGGCACCATCGCCGAGATCGGCAAGAATCTGGAAGCAGGAGAGGAAGAACCCCTCCACGACGCCGATGGCGCCTACCTTTCCCCGGGCTGGATCGATATGCACGTACACCTGCGGGAGCCGGGCTTCGAACACAAGGAGACGATCGAAACCGGCTGCCGGGCCGCAGCCTTCGGCGGCTTCACCGAGGTGGCCTGCATGCCCAATACCGATCCACCGATCCATACCCGTGACGTAGTGGAGTTTATCAAGAAAAAATCGGATAAACTACCGGTGGATGTGCACCCGATCGGATGCGTGTCGAAGGAGCGGGAGGGAAAACAGCTTGCAGAGATGGCGGACATGAAGGAGGGAGGTGCCGTGGCCTTCAGCGACGACGGCGACCCGGTTTACGACGCTGCCTTGATGCGGGTGGCTCTCGAATACTCCTCCATGCTGGGGGTACCGGTGATCAACCATGAGGAGGAGCTCAAGCTCTCGCGGCCCGGCTACATGAACGAGGGACGGGTCTCCACCCGGTTGGGGCTGGCTGGCACGCCCGGCATCGCCGAGGAGGTGATGATCGCCCGCGATCTGCTGCTGGCCGAGTTTACCGGCGGACATATCCACGTGGCCCACATAAGTACGGCCCGGGGGGTTGAGCTGGTGCGGGAAGCGAAGGCGCGGGGTGTCAACGTGACCACCGAGGTGTGCCCCCACCACTTCGACCTGACCGACGAGGAGATCGAGGAACGAAATTTCGATACCAACGTGAAGATGCACCCGCCACTGCGCACCGCTGCCGATGTGGAGGCGATGATCGAGGGGCTGGCCGACGGCACCATCGATGCGATCTGTACCGATCACGCCCCACATTCCATCGAGGAAAAAGAGGTGGAGTTCATCTACGCCCCCAACGGCATCATCGGACTGGAGACCGCCTGGCCGGTGAGCGTCCGGCGCTTGCTGAAACCGGGTAAGCTTTCCCTGACACAGCTCGTCGAAAAACTGGCCGTGAACCCGAGGAGCATTCTGAATATCGAGATCCCGGAACTCCGGGAGGGGGGTTCGGCCAATCTCACCCTCTTCAACGTCGACGAGGAGTGGACCTTCGGGGAGGGGCAGGTGCATTCGAAATCGAAGAACTCCCCCTACCTCGGCGAAACGATGACGGGCCGGGCCGTGGCGATCTACAACAAGAGCCGGTTTGTAGAACATACCCTCTGAAATTTACAGGAAATGTTGACCGCCCCGGTGACGTTGACCCATTATCAACCAATATCCTGATGCCGCGAACGCTATATATACTTGTCATTCTCTGCGTGCTGCTGCCTGTCGGTGCCACGGCGCAACAGACCGGGGAGCTTCCCGAGGCCTCCTTCGGCTCGGTACCCGACTCGCTGCTGGCGATGGAGCGTTACAGGCCCCAGCCCGGCGCGCCCTATATCATCGCCCATAAGGAGGTGGATATCTCCTTCCGTCAGGAGGATCAGTCGATCGTAGCGCTGCTGGACTACTATGTGCGCATTAAGATCTTCAATGGGGAGGCCAAGCAGGCCTCGGTGGTGGCGGTGCCCTACTATTTCGACAACGAAATCGAGCAGGTACTCGATATCCGGGGTTACACCCATCTGCCCGGGGGCGGGCGGCACGCCCTGGACCAAAATGCGATCCGCACTATCAACCTGAATGCCCGTTACAACGTAAAGGAATTTACCATGCCGGCGATCGAGGATGGGGCGGTCTTGGAGTATGCCTACACCATCGAACGCAAATATATCGAGGAGCTGCCCGATTTCTATATCGCCCATCGGGTTCCGACGGCTCTCGCCCGGGCCAGCATCAGCTATCCCCGCTACCTGCGCTATGAAGTCGACCTGTTTGACTACAACGGGAAGGTCGAGCATCTTACTGAGCAGGTCGACACCAGCTCGGTGCCGAAGGTGTTCTCGATTCCCCAGCCGGAACCGGTGCTCCGCGAGCACTGGATCGCCCGGCAGGTGCCGGCGGTGGAGGAGGAGGCCTACATCACCAATCTTGACGATTTCCGGGGCAAGCTGAAGTTCAAGCTGGATGAGTTCGGGCTGCCCCGCCAGAAGCTGGAGAACAGCTGGGAGCTGGTGGTAGCGCAGATTCGCCAGACCCGCAGCCCGCTGAAGCGGGCGCGTGAAAGCAAGCAGGCCCGCGAAATGGGGCGTTCCATCGCCGAAGCTTTTGCCTCCAAGAAGGAGGCCCAGGACAGCGTCTACCGCTACCTGAACAGCCGGATGCGCTTCAATGAGAGCAAGCAGGCCTTTAGCGAGCAGCCCGCCGACTCGGTACTGGGCGGGGCGCTGGCCGACCAGGCGGCGATCAACCAGACGCTGCTGGCGATGCTTCAGGGAGCGGGGATCGAGGCGTGGCCGCTGCTGATCTCCACCCGCCAGTTCGGTCGAATCAACAGATCCTTTCCATCCTATTTTCAGTTCAACGGGCTGCTGGTCTACTCCCAGATCGACGGGGAATCCTATTTCATGGATGCCAGCTTTCCCCAAAGCCATCCCAGCCTGATCCCGGTAAGCACCTACAACGAGACCGGGCTGGTGCTGAAACCCGATAGCTACGAGTGGGTCGAGATCTCCCCGGACCGCAGCCTCTTTTCGATCCATATCGACCTCAAGGGCGCGCTTACCCCGGACGGCGACCTGGAGGGAAGCATCCATTCGGAGAGCGCCGGCTATCCCGCCCAGCTTATACGGCAGCGGAAAGCGGCCGGGGAACCGGAGAACAAGATCATCAGGGATGCGCTGTTTGACCGGTACTCCGACATTCAGATCACCCGGACCCGGATCGAAAACCTGGACCACTACGGCCGGCCGGTGCGGATTGAGGCCGATTTTGTGATCGAACAGTATGCTACCAGCTTTCGTGATGGACTGGAGTTCCAGCCCCTGGTGGTGGGTTCGCTTCCCAGCAACCCGTTTCACGAGGGAACCCGACGCTTCCCGATCACCCTCGATGCCCCCGAGGAGCTGGAACTGCATTTCGAGATCGCCATTCCCCGGGGCTTCCAGGTGGAACGGGGCCTGGAGAGCCAGCAGCTGGAGATCCGCGGCGCACGGCTGCAGGAGCGCTACCGCTCCGAGGGAAGAACGATAAGCTATGAGTACAACATCGAACTCTCGCGAAAGAATTTTGAGCCCTCACTCTACCCGCAGCTGCTGGATCTCTACGAACGGTGGGTAACCTTGAGCAACATGAGCTGGCTGATCAAACGGGCATCCTGAAGATGAATACCGTTAAACCGCTGATATTGGCTATTGAGACCTCCACCCGGGTCTGTTCGGTGGCCCTCCGAAGTCGCGGAGGGGAGGTGAGCGAGGTGCGCTCGGAGGAGCGGGGAATGCACGCCGAACATCTCTTCAACTTCATCGACCGGATACTGAAGGAACAGCAGGCCGCCGCCGATGAGCTGGATGCGCTGCTGGTGAGCCGGGGTCCCGGTTCCTACACCGGGCTGCGGATCGGGGCCAGCGCGGTAAAAGGGCTGCTCTTCGGGCGCGAGACCCCGCTCTGGTCGGTTTCCACCCTGGCCTCCTTCGCCTATACCGCGTTTGAGACGAGAGAACAACTGGAACGGATCCACGCGGTGATCGATGCCCGCCGGAAGCACCTCTATCATCAACTCTTCCAGGTGAGCGGCGACCAGCTGGTGGAGGCCTCGGAGATCGCCGCTCGCCCGATCGGGGAGATCCAGAAGGAGCTGAAACCGGGTGAGGGACTGATCGGCACCGGCCTGAAGCGGATCGAGGAAAGTGCACGCGCGCAACTGGAGACCTTCGACTATACCCATATCACCGCCCGCTCGCAGATCCGGCTGTTTGAGACCCACCGCAACACCCCCTTTATCACCCGGGAGGATCCGGCCGGATACGATCCGAGGTACTATTCGGAAGAACAGTATTGACCGGCTTTTGCCGAGGTGGTCCGAGCGTATTATCGCTGGATGTTCAAAATTAGTTTGGGGATATCACTGTATAAAATAGTTTTGACCATCTGATTGCTGCTCATTGCTTGCCGGGCATGGGAATCAAAAAAATCAACAGCCGGAATTCCATACGCCGGAGGGGAGGAGGGATCATTTACGATAACGACCTCCTGTTTTCCGGGGCTGATTAAAATGATAGCGGTAATCCGGTTCCCTGCGACGGTATTGCTAATAAAATCAATTCTACGTATCTACTTTCAAAATAAAGGGATAGTAACCAGTTGTTATCCAAAATAAAACCATGGGGATATGAACACTTATACTTGTGCCTTTCTCATTACTTTGATTTTTACGGTGCCACCGGTAGGATCAGCGTATCAGATATCCGAAGAAAAACTCGATTCACTGGAGGAGAGTAATAAATTGCTCGCCCGAAATTTTTATCAGGACCTGTGGTTTTCGGAGAATACAGACCGTTATAAACGCTATCTCGCCGATGAGTATGTTGTTCATGATATCGGCGAGAGGAAAAACGTCATAGAGCCGGCGATTCAACAAAAAGAGATCGCCGATTTCTTTCACTCCCAGGGAAATATGACCGGCAGCATCGATTTTCAAATAGCCGAGGGAGATCTGGTTGCCACCCGCTGGCAGTGGAAATTTGAACCGACTTCGCTGCTGTTTCGCCTGTTGGGAGGTCGGGAGCAGATTCCGATCATAAACGTATTTCGGTTTGAGGATGGGAAGATCGTCGAGATCTGGAATCACCGGCATGATTACGACACCGCACGGGGAAATATACCTTTTGTGAAGGGTCTCGGAGTCGGTCTGCTGATAGCGCTGATTGGCTGGGGCTTTGCCTTTGTTTTATATCGGCGAAACAGAGCTGATAAAGTTCGTAATTAAAGATATCTGCTATTTTGCGCACCTCAATAGAATCTACAATTTTGTGATATTGTCATACGGCACACCGACTTCGTCGCTGCTTCATGTTTATCGGCATCCCGAAGGGAGGGGTATTCTTTTTTCAGGATATACTCCATTTAAGACGTTGATCAACTCCGTGGATGCATCCACTTCGAAAGGTTCTCCCTCCACACTGGATATCAGCTGTATTTTTTCCCGTCCTCTCTTTGACAGGTAATAATCAAAACCGGCCGAAATACTATCACCTGCATATGTCCGGATAAACCGGTTCCTAAAAACATCTAAAGCAAGACCGTCTGAGGTTTTGTAATTTCTAATTTTCTCAACTTCAAGCACAGAACCGAAGAATACATGATTAATCCAGTAGTCACTGAATGTAGTTGAGTCATAGATTCCTTCTTTGTAAATATGTTCGATTACGGGTTTGTCGTAATAGGACAGGGAATCGGTACCGGCCTGCGGTCCGGTGATGATATTGCCCAACCTGATCAGGAAATCCTCTTCATTTTGCAGCAGGGTGGCACTTTTTTCCGGTTCTCGTGACATCACAAAACTCCCGTTGCACCTATCGAAAACATAGGTAGTGTCTGTGTAAACCGAATCACCGGAGATTTGGTAGACAAACGCGGTTCCAAGCTCAAGGGGAAACTCCTTAGGATAATTACCGCTTTCCGGTCCGATCCCACAACCCGATACAAAGGGTAGAATTAATATTGTCAACCAAAACTTTGACTTAATGGTATTCATTCGGATTCCTTCAATTGGCAGGACGCTCCTCCAAATCCATGTTGATCAGGAAAATATCATTTTCTCCATGACTTAATCCCTCAAAAATTCCATCGATGGACTTCGATTGTCCTGTAATCAGGTAATTCCCCGCCGGTGTCTGCACCGAATGTCTGACGTCGTCACTTTTCGTTCCGCCAAAATTTTCAATCCAATTCGTATTACCGGTTGGATCTACGTTGATTGTTATGATATCCCCACTTGTATCGATTTGATGCCCTGCAAAATCACCGTCATTTGACGTGGTTTGCCCGATGACCAAAATATTGTTGTTGGACGTTTGAAAAGCCTGGCCCACTCTTTCAACACCGCTTCCCCCAAAAGTCCTCACCCACATGATATCCCCGTTTGAAGCGGCCTTGATCAAAATGATATCCTGGATATTGGATGAGTTAGCTCCCGCCAGTACGAGTTCACCACCGGGAGTCTGGAAAAAATGATTTATAAATATATCTTCATTTCTCTCTATGGTTTCAACCCAACTAATATTTTGATCAGCATCCATTTCCATCAAAAAAATATCATTCTCACCCTGGATCTGCTTCCCCTGGAAGTCTCCATCTGTTGAACTGGTTCTGCCTACAATCAACAGCTTGCCATCGGAAAGAGAAGCGTAGGAACCCTCATCATTGCCGCTTCCTCCGAAGGTTTTCAGCCATACCCTATTGCCCTCCTGATCCAGTTTAAGCAAAAACATATCAAACGCCCCTCTGTTCAGTCCGGCAAAATCACCGTCGGTGGAATTGGTTTCACCTAAGACCAGTAAACTCCCGTCCTGCAGTTCAACCAGTTCATCCATATTTTCCTGGCCACTTCCTCCTACAGACTTTTTCCATTGTATATTCCCTTCCCGGTCAACCTTGAGTAGAAATATATTGCTACCGGCATCACCTGGGTAAAATCCTTCGAAATCCCCATCATTGGAATAGGTCCATCCTGCTAACAGAAAACTACCGTCGGAAGTCTGTATAGTTGACGTAAGGACGTCAATATCTGTTCCTCCAAACAGTTTAGTCCATTCGATCTCACCCGAGGCATTTAATTTGACAAGGGCTATATCAAGTCTCCCTCGATTGATCAGTCCGGCAAAATCTCCATCAGCCGATAGGGATCCACCGGTAATCAATATTCCTCCATCCTGTGTAAGGGTAACAACTTGTCCACCCTCGTTACCGCTGCCCCCGTACAGCTTGGTCATATTGATAACCGGCTCTAATGCGGATGGTCCGGTTGGGCTGGAACACGCAGTAATGAAAAGTACCAGTAGGATAAGTTGGGCTATCGATTTAGCAGTCATGAACCAAAATCATTTTTTAGATATGAATACAGGATTCCAAAAAATATTGAGTGAAATATTAATGTAACATATTGATATTTATTTATTTAAAAAAATGTGTGATTGATGCCCAGGCTATGATCTATTCAACCGATGAGGGCATGACTCGGGAGGGCACGCCGTATAGAAGCTGTGGTATTGATTACAAGTATAATATGAACAACGGGCCGGTTACCTCTTTGGGTGACGAAGTCTAAACAGAAATATTGGATCCGTATCAGCAACCGGCAGGCTATCATCTACACTATATTCTTTAGCTCACTGCAATCCGGTTCCCGGCCGATTGCAATCACAGGTTTTTTCAGTCGCCTGAAAATGACTCTCAAAAACAGGATATTTCAGGTCGTTGCAAGGCAATGCCAAATGAAAATCAACCCGACATGAGATCAACCGTTGAATTCCATTCGCTGCTGTTGATAACGGCCCTCCTGATGGTCGGATCCTGTACGGCCAATGACCGGTCAACATCCCGCGTCATCCACACCGTCAGCGGGTCTGTGGATGCCGACCAGCTTGGTTTCACCCTCAGCCACGAGCACCTCTTCTCCAACTTCGGAAAGCCGATGGAGGAGGCCGGCAGCTATGACGAGCAGGCAGTCTACCGGCAGGCGATCCCCTACCTGCGGAAGTTGCGGGAGATGGGGATACAGACGATCTTTGACTACACCGCCCAGAAGTTCGGCCGTCGGCCCGTCATGCTGAAGGTGATCGCCGACTCCACCGACATGCGGATCGTCACCAATACCGGGATCTATGGCGCGGCGGAAGACCGGTATGTGCCTGAGTACGCCTACCGGGTCACCGCCGAAGAGCTGGCAAAGCGCTGGACCGAGGAGTTTGAGAAGGGTATAGGTGAAAGCGGCATCCGGCCGGGGTTCATCAAGCTGGCGTTTGACGAGGGGGCGCCCTCGGCGATCGATAAAAAGCTGTTCCGGGCAGGGCTGTTGACCCACCGGACGACCGGCCTGACGGTGGCGGTACATACCGGTAGCAACCCGGAGGCGGTTCAGGTGCAGCTGCAGATGCTGGAGGAGGCGGGGGTGAGCCCGGAGGCCTGGATCTGGGCCCACGCCAACTGGCACGGGGAGACAGAGCTGCTGCTGGAGACCGCTGCGAAAGGAGCCTGGATCTCCCTGGATGGGGTGACGAAAGATAACATCAACCGGTACGTAGACCTGATCAGGCGATTCCGCGGGAAGGGACTGATGGATCGGTTGCTGCTGTCGCACGACGGCGACCTCTGGCCCGCCGGCGAAGCGATCCGCCCGATGGAGGCGATCCCGAAACACCTGGTGCCCGCCCTGAAGGAAAACGGGTTTACCCGGGAGGAGATCGATCGGTTGTTGCAAGAAAATCCCGGGCGGGCCTACGGTGTAAGGGTCCGGGAGGTGGACGGATAGGGAAGGGCTGTATCTCCCTGTGGCCGGATCTTGTGCTGAGGGAATGTGCATAGGATTCCCCACTTGGCGCAAGTATTCAGACTATTGCTCCAACGAATGATTGCCCAGTCGCTTCAAAAGGACTATCAAAAAAAGGAAATTATAAAACGTAGCAAGGCAATATCAATGAAATTTGAATTTAGTAGCCTCTTTGGAAACAAAGGCTCTGCTTTCGATTGAGCACTTGGTCATTCAATTTCTTTAATTGTTTCATCTATGTCCCTAAATACTATACTCTATTTAGCTGCAGGTCTTGTTTTAGGTACGTTACTGATTCTGCATGCTCGAACTCAAAAAAATGAAATTCAAATTTTTGCCGTCGGACTCGCAGTTGCTGCCGCTATTTATGTGGGCTTTGCCGTTATTTGGGGAAGTTTGTCATGGGTACTTATCGAGATCGCAGGAGTGTTGGTATATGGATTTCTGGCCTGGCTGGGAGTACGATTTACAAAATATTGGCTGGCCTTCGGA
>JAWVYR010000060.1:0-10596 GCA_033722635.1 Balneolaceae bacterium
AAGCACCGACATGATGATGCTGGCATTTCTCCAATACATCTGACCCTGATCGTAGAGCAGTATAGCCAGCCCGCAGACGGGAACCAGGAAAAGCTGAATAAGCATATCCTCGCCGAATGCAGAGCTTAGGATGATAACCCCTACATCCATATAGGCGATGAGCAGGAACTTAGCGGTGCTTTCGTATCCCTTGCGGGCCAGGAGAGGAATGAGGGCGAAGGCGACAAGCTCACAGAAGAAAAACCAGGTCAATGCATACGATTCTCCCAGCATAAAGACGATTAAAAAAAGCAGGCTGACTCCCACCAAAAACCAGGAAACGGTGTTGAGCAGCAGTAACCCGTTTTTATTAATGCTGTCCTTACGCTTTTCCTTTAGGTCTTCACCCAGGGCAATTTTTATTATGCCGGAAAAGGAAAGCATCGTCTGTATTGAATTAAGGTATTTTAACTAATACTAAGGGAAATAATACATAATTCAAGCTTTTCCTTAAATATTTTATAAAAAATTTAATGTACAGGAAGTCCCCGAATCCTTATGTTTTCGCTTTTTCCTGCTCCATTTTGGATTTATAGGCCATCGCATAGATCTTCATCTGCTTGATCATGGAGGCCAATCCATTGGAACGGGTGGGGGAGAGATGCTTTTCCATCCCGATCTCTTCTATAAAATCAGGATCGGTATTGATGATGGTATCCGGTTCCTGTCCCGAATAGAAACGGACCATCAGGGCCACCAGTCCCTTTGTGATAGCTGCATCGCTGTCGGCTTCAAAATGCAGTTTCTCGTCCTCTAATCGGGTGTGAAGCCATACTTGCGACTGGCAACCGCGGACAAGATTCTCCTCGACTTTATATTTTTCATCCAGTTCGGGCAGCTTGCGGCCAAGTTCGATGATATATTTGTACCGCTCCGTCCAGTCATCCAGGGCATTGAATTCCCGTACAATCGTATTTTGTATCTCCTGAATATCGCTCATGGGTAGAAGTTATCCTCGGTAGAATGACTCCCAAAGATACAAATAATTTACCGGTATTTTAACAGAGGTGCTGGTTATCCCTTGGTTGGCTCGTGCGCTTTTTTCAGGGAGACGACACCATCCACCGTTCCGGCATCGCCCGGCTTGGCGTAGTCGATGACCTCTACATAGTCGGTTTCGGAAGTCTTCAGCCGGTATTCACAGGTACTGCTTTTGCCGCCGGCCGCTTTTTGATAGTGCTTCTTAGCTTTTTCAAGATCTTCCGGATGGATGAACTCCTTCAATCCCGCCTCCTCCGTAATTTCGATTTCGGAATAACCGGTAAACTCCGGAAACTCCTCGGAGACATAGCTGACTTGGGGTTCATCTTCTTCGATTATCACCTGGTAGGCGAATTCAGAAGCTTTTCTGATGATGTTGCTGTAATCCCGGTTTCTTTTTCTGAGTGTCTCCATCACCTTCTTTTGAAGCGATATATTTTTTATCTCGGCGCGAATGAGATCGCGGTCCTGCAGCTCCATGAGCTTGGTTCTGCTCTCGACCTGGATCGGGATCCCTGTTTTATGCTTCAGGATACCCCTGAAATTCTGGTTATCGAAATTTTCCTTGTTTATATCAGTCTTGAATCGGCTTTCAAGTGAGTCGCGGTATTTTTTCGGGAACAGGTCCCAGATCTTCTTCTTCTTCAGTTCCCCCTTGGAATAGCCGGTCATCTCCCTGAAGGATTTGTTGGCCATTGCGATATTGCCTTCGAAGTCGACATCCACAACCGTTCGGGTCGACTCCTCTTTCAGGTCGTCAAAATCCACTTCGGTGTCGACGATGCGTTCTTCGGCTTTTTTCCGCTTGGTAATATCGTGCTGGTAAGAGACCCAGTGCGTTATATTCCCTTCCTCGTCGGTCAGCGGATGGATATCCCACTGGTTGATAAACTCGGTGCCGTCCTTTTTATAGTTAACTGCCTGCCCAAAAAAGGATTTCCCCTGTTTCAGACGGTTTTTCAGTTTATCAAGCGTTTCGCGATCTGTTTTCGGCCCCTGGAGAATGCGGGGAGTCTTGCCGATCACCTCATCCCTGTCGTATCCGGTCATCTCCTTGAATCCATCATTTACGTATACGATCTTCGGTCCCGGCTTCTCAAGCTCCAGCTCGGTTATCAGGATGGAATCATAGTCGCTGCGGATCGCTGCTTCCAGCAGATGCAACCGTTTTTTATAGGTGTCACGCTGATCCAGGATCTTTTTCACCTGGTCCTTCAGCTGTTTAAATGCGTCCTCGTCCTTGCTTAGCTTTTTAAGCTGATCTCGTAGTTGTTGCTCCATAATACTTTTAGAAAATTGCTTTTTCTGTACAGATACACTGGTAATGGCCGATTACTCACTGCTAACACTAAAAGGATCACCGACCATTCCCGTTATCGGTAATTAAAAAGATTTTAATTACCGTGCTCAGACTGAGGGCAGTGGCGTTATTACCAGTAGATACATAACTGTTTAATCGAAGGGACAGTAAATGGGATCAGGAGAGATTGGGGGCGGCTTCCCGGATGATGGGTTGAAATACCTGGTTTTACCTTTCCTGATGGCAGGTCGTTCCGGGTGACGGCTAATGTTTATCCATCACCCGGGGCGATGCCGCCGCTATTTGAGCAGATGTTTGGCGATCGTATTGAGCTGCATATTGGAGGTGCCTTCATATATTTTGCCGATCTTGGAATCCCGGAAATATTTTTCCACCGGATATTCTTTTACATATCCATATCCGCCAAAAAGGTCGACGGCCAGGGAGGTTACCCGCTCGGCGACTTCCGAGGAATGGTACTTTGCCATCGCGGCCTCTTTCTGAAAGTTCTGCCCGTTTTCTTTCATGCGCGCTGCATTATACACCAGTAGGCGGGCCGTCTCGATATCGACAGCCATCTTGGCCAACTGGAACTGCACACCCTGAAAACCGGCTACCGGTTTGCCGAACTGCTCCCGTTCCTGCGTGTATGATAGAGCGGCGTCGAAAGCTCCCTGGGCTACCCCGATCATCTGCGCGCCGATGCCGATGCGTCCCTCGTTCAGGGTTTCCATGGCTACTTTATACCCTTTGCCAATTTCGCCGAGCACATTTTCTTTGGGCACCTTGCAGTCTTCCAGCAGTATTTCGGCAGTTGAACTGGCTCGGATGCCGAGTTTGTTCTCTTTTTTTGAAACCGAGAAACCGTCAAAATCACGCTCAACCACAAAAGCGGTGATCCCCTTGTAGCCCGCCTCGGGATTGATATTCGCAAATACGATAAAGATATCCGCCTCCTTGGCGTTGGTGATCCACAGCTTGGAACCGTTCAGCACATAATGATCTTGCTCCTCTACGGCGGTGGTCTTGAGGGAAAAGGCATCGCTGCCCGATCCCGCCTCGGAGAGGCAGTAGGCACCCACGACTTCATTGGCCAGTTTAGGCAGGTATTTTTCCTTCAGCTGTTCATCGCCCCAACGCAGGAAAGCGTTATTGACCAAGGTGTTCTGTACATCCATGAAAACAGCAGCAGAGGCATCCACCCTGGATATCTGTTCAATGGCCAGAATCGACATAAAAAAGGTGCCGCCGCCCCCCTGGTATTTCTCGGGAATTTCGATACCCATCAGCCCCATTTCAAAAAATTCGCGTATCAGGTCGGGATCCAGCTGAGCCTGCTCATCCATCTCCATCACTTTGGGTTTGATCGATGTTTCGGCAAAATCAGCCGAAGCCTCTTTCAACATCTGCTCTTCTTCGGTCAGGTCGGTGATCGGGCGCATCTTCTCTGCAACGTGTTCCATTGTAGCGGTAAATTGTTAGTGATTGAACAGTTGTTGTTTTGGGGAAGCAATATAGGAAATAAGCAGCATTATATTTTTCCATTTTTGTTGATTCGAAACACCGCCAGATCGGCCTGTGCTTTTCAAATGAGAGGTTTCGACCGAACCTGCAGGCCCCGAATGCTGTTATTTAAGTCGGAATACAGTATGTATATTGGTGCTACAGATTGAATCGATCATATCCGCATGAACAAAACAGAGAAAACCCGAAAAGAGGAACTGTTCGAGGAATTTCCTCCCGTATCAAAAGAAGAATGGGAAGCAGTAATCAACGAGGACCTCGGTGGCAAAGATTATCGGGAGCGGTTGAAATGGGATACGGGGGAAGGTCTTGAAGTGTTGCCTTTTTATCACCGCGAGGATCTGGAGAGGGAACGTACCGGGACTGTTTCGGCAGGGGATGGTTCCAAAAATGATTGGAAGGTGATCCAGCCTGTCTACGACCGGGATCCTGCCGGTGCAAACCGAGCTGCCCGCAAGCTGTTGGAGAAAGGGGCCGACGGAGTGGCGATAAAAATCGATTTGCATCGCACGCAGGGCGCGCTGGGCGGCGACCTGGAGGGGATCGATATACAAAGCCAGAAAGATTTGTCGGTACTGATGGATAAGATATCGCTGGAGAATACGATGTTGAAGTTTGATTGTGGCATGGCTGCGCCGGCCTTCCTGGCGATGTATCACAACGAGCTGGAGAGCCGGGATACAGATCCCGATAAGGCTGTGGCCCATTTTCTGTATGACCCCTTTGCGTTTACAGCACGGAACGGATATCTGCCCAAGCCACAGGAGTTGTTCGTCCACGATGCCACATCGATGCTTGCGTTCGCTTCCGATCATCTCCCGGGAAGCAGGGTGCTGGGTCTGGATGCCCGGATCTGGCACAACGCGGGATCAACCATCGTGCAGGAACTGGGATTTGCACTGGCGGCCGCCAGTGAGTGGCTTGCCCTGCTGTCCGGGAACGACGTAGCGACCGGCCGGGCCGCATCCGACCTTCATCTTACTTTCAGTGTGGGATCCAATTACTTTCTGGAGATCGCCAAGATCAGGGCGGCGCGGTTGCTCTGGCCGCAGTTGCTGAATGCCTACGGTCTGGATTCGCGACAGCAGAACGACCGCACACTATATATTCATGCTGAATCCTCCGAATGGAACAAAACGATCTTTGATCCCTATGCCAATTTGATCCGCGCCTCCACCGAAGCGATGGCTGCTGTTATCGGAGGCTGCGATTCCCTGACCCTGCATCCGCATGACCGGTTTTACAACCAACCCGATGCGTTTTCAAAGCGTATCGCCCGAAATACGCACCTGATACTGAAAGAGGAGGCGAAAATGGACCAGGTGGCCGATCCGGCCGCCGGCTCCTACTATATCGAGAAACTGACGAATGAATTTGCCCGCCGGGCTTGGGAGCAGTTTCAGGAGGTGGAGCAGCAAGGTGGACTGATGGAGTCGCTCAAAAACGGATTTATCCAGACATCGATCGGGGAGAGCAGAAAAGAGAAGCAACGGCGTGTCGCCACGCGCGAGCGTATCTTCGTGGGGACCAACAAATATCCAAATCCGGATGAGCGAAAATCGGATGAACTGCAAGAAAGCTATTCGGTAACATCGCTACGGGAGTCGGTGAAGGAATTTGAAATCGATACCGGTCATTTGATACAATCGATATCGGAGGCTTTCGGTGACGGGGCAACACTAATGGATGTGATTCCCGTTCTTTATGATATCACCAAGCAGGATTATCCCTCCTTAGAACCCTATCGTGGGGCCCGTCCTTTCGAAGAGCTCAGGCTGGCTACCGAAAAAAGCCCGAAAACCCCGAAGGTATTGCTGCTGCCCGTGGGCGACAGAAAGATGCGTTCGGCCCGCGCCACCTTTGCGGCCAACTTTTTCGGTTGTGCCGGGTACCGCATCGAGAATCCTATCGGATTTGAGAGCGCCGAAGATGCTATTGAAAAGGCCCGGGAGTCAAAGCCGGAGGTAGCCGTGATCTGCAGTTCGGATGAGGAATATCGGGATATCGTGGAACCGATCTGTGAGGCACTGCTCGAACTGAAACAGCCGCCCATCATGGTGGTGGCAGGTCATCCGGAAGAGGATATCGACCGCTACCGCGATGCAGGGATAGAGGCGTTTATCCATGCACGCTCCGATCTCCTGCAAACCCTGACCGATTTCCAAAAGAAGCTGGGGATTTCGGAATAGTTAATTCAATGTGATATATCGATGAGACCTGATTTTTCAAATATTGATTTTGAACCGAACCTTTCACTGGAAGGGCGATCCAACGGAATGCCGGCGGATGATACCTGGCAGACACCCGAGAATATCGAGGTGAAACCGCTCTTCGAGGCCCCGGATCTTGACGGGGTGGAACACCTGGATTTTGCCGCCGGTATTCCGCCCTATCTGCGGGGGCCCTATTCGACCATGTACACCGTCCGTCCCTGGACCGTTCGGCAGTATGCGGGTTTTTCCACTGCGGAGGAATCAAACCGGTTTTACCGGAAAGCCCTTGCGCAAGGACAAAAAGGATTGTCGGTGGCGTTCGACCTACCGACCCACCGCGGATACGATTCCGACCACTCCAGGGTGACCGGTGATGTGGGAAAGGCTGGTGTAGCTATCGACTCCATTCTCGATATGAAGCGTCTTTTCGATCAGATTCCGCTGGATGAGGTATCGGTCTCGATGACAATGAATGGCGCCGTTATTCCGGTTATGGCATTTTACATCGTGACCGCGGAGGAGCAGGGGGTCTCCACCGAGCAGCTGCGGGGTACCATTCAGAACGATATCCTCAAAGAGTTCATGGTGCGCAATACCTACATCTACCCACCGGAGCCCTCCATGCGCATTGTGGGAGATATATTTGAATACGCCTCCGAGAAGATGCCGAAGTTCAACTCTATCAGTGTCAGCGGCTATCACATGCAGGAAGCGGGAGCCACCTGCGATCTGGAGCTGGCCTACACGCTGGCCGACGGTCTGGAATATGTGCGGACAGGTCTGAACGCGGGACTGGATATCGATGAGTTTGCCCCGCGGATCTCGTTTTTCTGGGCGATCGGCATGAACCATTTCATGGAGATCGCAAAGATGCGGGCGGCGCGGTTGCTGTGGGCCAAGTTGATCAAACAGTTCGATCCGCAGAATCCCAAGTCGATGTCGCTACGCACCCATTCACAGACCTCCGGCTGGAGCCTGACCGAGCAGGATCCCTACAACAATGTGGCCCGCACCACGGTGGAGGCGATGGCCGCGGCCCTGGGCCATACCCAGTCGCTGCACACCAATGCGCTGGATGAGGCGATAGCGCTGCCCTCTGACTTCACGGCCCGGATCGCCCGCAACACCCAGCTTATCCTGCAGGAGGAGACCGGCATCATCAAGGCTATCGATCCCTGGGGCGGATCCTATTATGTCGAATATCTGACCGACCGTATCGCACGCCGGGCCTGGAAGCTGATACAGGAGATCGAGGAACTGGGGGGCATGGCCAAGGCGATCGATTCGGGGCTGCCCAAACGACGGATCGAGGAGGCGGCAGCCCGTAAACAGGCACGCATCGATTCCGGCAAAGAGGTGATTGTGGGAGTCAACAGATACCAAAGCGACCAGGAATCGCCGATCGACATACTGGAGGTTGATAATGCCAAGGTTCGGAACGCCCAGGTGGAGCGGCTGGAAAAACTGAAGGATGCCCGCAACGAATCGCAGGTTCAGCAGGCATTGAGTGCACTGACAAAAGTAGCTGAAACCGGCGACGGAAACCTGCTGGAGGCTGCCGTGGAAGCAGCCCGAAAGCGGGCTACGCTGGGAGAGATTTCGGATGCCATGGAAAAGGTATTCGGCAGGTATAAAGCCAACATACAATCAATTTCTGGAGTATATTCCTCGGAGATGGAAAAGGATGATTCGTTTAATAATGCACAGCAGCTGGCAGATCAATTTGCCGAACTGGAGGGCCGCCGCCCCCGGATCATGGTAGCCAAGATGGGTCAGGATGGACATGATCGGGGTGCCAAGGTGATCTCCACCAGTTTCGCCGACCTTGGATTTGATGTGGATATCGGCCCGCTGTTTCAGACGCCCGAAGAGGTGGCACGTCAGGCGGTGGAGAATGATGTTCATATTCTCGGAATTTCCACCCTTGCCGGCGGGCACAAGACACTGGTGCCGCAGGTGATCGAGGAGCTGCAGGAGCTTGGGCGGGATGATATCATGGTCGTTGTAGGCGGAGTGGTGCCGAAACAGGATTACCCGTTTCTTTACGACAAAGGGGTGGTTGCAGTCTTCGGCCCCGGTACGAAGATACCCGAAGCTGCTTCTGAACTTCTGAAAATTTTAATTGAAAGTAGGGAGCAGTCCGAATAATTTGGGGTTATTACCCGTTTAAGAGGAGATTCCCAACAAATAACCCTAAATCGGCTCAACTCATGAAGAGACTGTTACCCCTGCTTGCTCTCTTTCTGGTGCTTGGATGTAATACAACCGACGACAACGGCGGCGGAGAAAACGGAACCCGCAATTTCAACATGGGATTCACCCCCTTTCCCTATGCGGCAACCTCACAGGCCCAGCAGGATGTCTATGACGGGCTGCAGCAGGATGCGGATCTTATCGCCCACCATATTGACAACGGAATCCCCTGGGTGGAGGCACTTTCCGGCGATCCCTTTCACCAAAACCTGTTGAACGAGTGGCAGGACCGGCTGAACAACACGCCGGAGGGCCACAAGATTTTTTTGAGCATCACACCCCTGAATATCGCCCGTGATGACATGGCGCTCTATCGCGGTGAAAATCCCGACATGCCGCTGCCCTCGCCCTGGGATTCCTATGAGCTGAACCATCCGGATGTAAAAACGGCCTATCTGAACTACTGCCGCCGGATCATCCAGTTTTTCGACCCCGACTGGATGCTGATTGGTATTGAGACCAACTTGCTCAAAGCCAATGCCACGGCCCAGTGGGACGCTTACCTGGAACTTCACCGGGAGACCTACCAGCAGCTGAAGCAGGAATTTCCGCAGCTTCCCATCGCCATCTCGCTGACCGGTGTGGACCTGCTCGAGGGATATACCGATTCCGACTTCTCCTCGCAGATCCAGGCGATGCAGGATCTGCTGCCGTTTTCCGACTTCCTGGGCATTTCGCTATATCCCTATTTCTCCAAGTTTTTGACCGATGAGATTCCCGGGGATATGTTTGACGAGATATTCAACCTGACCGGAAGCAAACCGATCGCCTTTACCGAGACGGGGTATCCCGCTCAGTCCTTTTCCGTGTTCAACGGTTCCCTGGTTTTCAACTCTTCAACTTCCAAGCAAAACACCTATATTACACGGTTGTTGGAGGCCTGTGAAGCCAACAATGCCCTGTTCGCGGTCAACTTTGTTTACTGGGATTACGATCAACTCTGGGAGCAGATCGGATCACCCGACGATGTGAACAAGATGTGGCGCGACACCGGGCTGTTGGATGAAAACGGAAACGAACGGCCTGCTTACGACATCTGGAAAACCTGGCTAAATAAACCGCCAAGCAACTAACTTAATACGATTTCTGATCGTGACAAAAATAGCACTTCTGATGACTCTTCACTCTCCATCAGCAAGGGAGTGAAGTCGAGCGATTCGATCAACCGATCCGGGGCCGGCAGGTTGAAAGAGCGCCAGAGCGAGCTTTCGGTTGATCAGTTTGTGGAGGGTATCCTGGATGGAGACCGGACCGTTCTCAGCCGCGCCATCACCCTCATCGAAAGTACCCGGCCGGAACACCGCGAACAGGCCCAGGAGATCATCGACCGGACCCTATCAGAGACCGGCGATTCCATTCGTATCGCCATCACCGGAGTACCTGGCGTGGGCAAGAGCACCTTCATAGAGGCGCTCGGCAATTATATCATCGATCAGGGCCGGAAGCTCACCGTGCTGGCGATCGATCCGAGCAGTGTCCGATCAAAGGGAAGCATACTGGGCGACAAGACCCGGATGGAATCGCTGGCCAACAATCCGGATGCCTATATCCGGCCCTCCCCGACCGCCGGGTCGCTTGGTGGTGTTGCCCGTAAAACACGCGAGGCGATTCTGCTGTGTGAGGCGGCAGGTTACGACACCATTTTTATCGAAACGGTGGGGGTAGGCCAGTCGGAGACCGCGGCCCACTCCATGGTCGATTTCTTCCTGCTGTTGATGCTGGCCGGTGCCGGCGATGAATTGCAGGGGATCAAACGGGGAATCGTGGAGATGGCGGATATGATCGCCATAAACAAAATTGATGCACTGGATAAGCAGCAGGTGGAGAAAGCGGTAGGGGAATACCGCCGAGCCCTTCAACTCTACCCGGAACCCGATTCGGGATGGGGACCCAAAGTGACCACCTGCTCGGCCCGTGAGGAGACCAACATCGATGAGATCTGGAACCAGATCTGCGACTACATAGAACACACCAGGGAGAACGGGTATTTTGCCGAGCGCAGAAACCGCCAGGCCCGCCACTGGATGTATGAAACGATCGACCAGGAACTGAAAAGCAGGTTTTACAACCATCCGGAGATCAAGAAGCACCTCCGCAGGATGGAGCAGAAAGTGCAGGAGGGCGAGATCAGCTCCACTCGGGCAGCCCGTCAGATCCTTCAACGGTACCGACAGGACGACTGACCGCGATGCAGCCAAATATTGGAGATAATTGTATATAATCCGGAACGGTATTAATCTCCACCGCTCATTTTATGAGCAAACAGGTCCCCCTTTGAAGGGGGAT
>JAWVYR010000061.1:0-10502 GCA_033722635.1 Balneolaceae bacterium
ACCGGCGATATCATCGTGGTGGAGGCCGATGAGTTCGACCGTACATTCCTCCGCCTTTCCCCCTCCCTGGCCGTGATCACCAATATTGAGGCTGAGCATATGGATATCTATGAATCCGAGGAGGATGTGAAGGAGGCATTTGTCGAATTTGCCAACAAGGTACCGTTCTACGGGGCGGTGGTGCTCTGCCTGGATGATCAGAACGTGCGGAGTATCATCCCGAGGATCGAGCGCCGTACCATCAGTTACGGACTGACTCCCCAGGCCAGGATCCGCGCGGTCAATATCGAAAACAATCATTTCGACAGCAGCTTTACCGTGCTCGATGATGGCGAACCACTCGGCGAGATCACCGTCTCGGCGCCGGGCGACCACAATGTTAAGAATGCGCTGGCGGCCGTCGCCGTGGGAATCGAACTGGAGATCGAATTTGCTCGAATTAAATCCGGGCTGGAGCGATTTGAAGGAGTTTTCCGGCGATTCCAGCTGAAGTTTGACAGGGATGGTGTGATGGTGATCGATGACTATGCTCATCACCCGACGGAAGTCAAGGCCACCCTGAGCGCTGCGCGAAAGGGGTGGAGGAATAAACGGATCGTAGCCGTATTCCAGCCGCACCTGTACTCCCGGACGCAGCAGCTTTATCCGGAATTCGGATCCTCCTTCTTTGATGCGGAGGTGTGCGTGATCACCGATATCTACCCCTCCAGGGAAGAGCCGATCGAAGGAGTGACGGGGCAGCTTATCGCCGACGCCGCACGGGAATACGGACACCGGAAGGTACACTATGTGGAAGAGAAAAAGGATCTGCCGACCAAGCTGATCGAGATCGTTCAGTCGGGTGATCTTGTGATCACCATGGGAGCTGGCGATATCTATAAATACGGAGAACAGTTTGTGGATGCACTGGAGGAAGGAATCTCAAATTTAAACTGAGTGATGGCAAAAAGAGGATCACATAAAGGCAGTAGCGAAACCGGGAGCACCCTGCAGAAAGGGTTCAACCCGCTGCCCTGGACAGCTGTGGCCCTGTTGATCCTGGCAGGGGCCGTGATTGCCGGTGTATACTGGAATCGGACCGCCACGATCAAGGAGATCCGCTTTAGCGGCAACTATTTTGTGGAAACTGAGCAGTTGAAAGACCGGGTGGAAATTCCACTGGGAGTCAGGCCCGACAGTATAGATTTCATGGTGGTCATCAACAAGATCGAACGGATTTCCTATGTGAAGTGGGCTTCCATCGAGATGGAGCCCGGCGGGCGGCTTATTGTGAAAATCACGGAGCGGCAGCCGATTGCCCTGTTGGCCGACGGCAAAAACAAAACCTATGTGGATGCCGAAGGAATCAGGCTGGCGCTGAAGCCGGGAAAAGCGGTAAACGTACCGATCGTCTACGGCTTCGGAGTGGATACCAAGAGCGACACACTCGCATCCGAAGAATTTATGAACGTACTCGATTTCCTGGTCTCCGTGAAAAAGAATCCCGTGTGCGACGCCACGATCAGTGAAGTGACCTGGACCGATGAGAAAGGGATTGTGGCGCTGAGCCATGCCGGGGAGGTCAACCTGATTTTCGGTTACGGTGAGTACCCCACACGGCTGAAAAACTGGGAGGCCTTCTACGGCGAGGTTGTTCGAACCAAAGGCCTCGACCGCATGCAGTGGGTAGACCTCCGGTTCAGGAATCAGATTGTAACACGAGAAATTTAACTGAAAAAACAGCCCAAAAGCACCTGACCCATATTATGGAAGAACAAGACAAAATAGTTGTTGGTCTCGATATCGGAACCACCAAGGTATGCGCAATCGTAGCCTCGATCGATTCCCAGGATCGCATCCACATCCTGGGTGTGGGCAAGGCGCCCAGCGACGGGCTCAACCGGGGGGTCGTCATCAATATCGACAAAACAGTCAACGCCATTCAGACGGCGATAGAGCAGGCCCAACTTGCTTCGGGCATCGAGGTTAGCTCGGTCAATGTGGGAATTGCCGGAGACCACATTCGGAGTATGCGCAGCAAGGGGGTCATCACCATCAACAACCGGGACAATGAAATCACGGTCGACGATGTGGAACGACTGCTTGAAGACTGCCAGCGCATCATGCTGCCCACCGACCAGCAGATCATCCATGTGATTCCGCAGGAATTCGTGGTCGACGGGCAGGATGGCATCAGCGATCCGGTGGGCATGAGCGGCATGCGCATGGAGGCGGAGGTGCATATTATCACCGGCCTCGTTTCCGCAGCCAAGAATATCTACCGCTGCGTGGAACGTGCGGGATACCAGGTTGCCGACATTATCCTGGAACCCCTGGCGTCCTCCTATGCGGTGCTCGACCAGGAGGAGAAGGAAGCGGGCGTCGTACTGGTGGATGTGGGCGGCGGCACCACCGATGTGGCGATCTTCCAGGACAACACCATCCGTCACACGGCCGTGATCGCCATCGCCGGCAAGAAGGTGACCGACGACATACGGGTGGGTCTCAGTGTTTTGGACGACCAGGCGGAAAAACTCAAACGGGTTCATGGAGAAGCATTTGTCAACATGATCGAGGATGATGTAGCGATCACCGTGCCGGGCATCGCGGGTCGGCCGCCCAAAGAGATTACCAAGAGCATCCTGGCCAAGATCATCCAGGCGCGCATGGAGGAGATCCTGGAGATTGTGGCGATCGAAACCAAGCGAAGCGGTTACGCCGACTCGCTGAGCGCCGGCGTGGTGCTGACCGGCGGCGGTTCGCTGATCAAGAATGTATGCCCGCTGGCCAACGAAGTGCTGGGTATGGACGCCAAGATCGGGAAACCGATGGGGCTCAGCGGCGGACTCATCGATGAGGTTAACAACCCGATATACGCCACCGGCGTGGGTCTGGTGATGCATGCGATCAAGACCGGCAGCGGGGCCCTCAACCAGGCGATCATCCCATCCTCCACCAAAGGATCGAGCGTGGAAAAGGTGATGAACAGGATCGCCGACCGCATGAAAAGCTGGTTCAAGGAGCTCTGACCGATGGAATTCGAATATCAACAAACAGATAAAACAGCAATACAGATAGCAATCATACAACAGACGGAAATAGCAATCACAAAAGGAGTATCTTATGGCTAATTTAAACACTCGTTTTAGTTTTGACGCGGAAGGTCAAGACAATGCGAAAATCAAAGTGATCGGCGTTGGTGGCGGAGGAGGCAATGCCATCAACAACATGATCAACAAAGGGCTGACCAGCGTGGAGTATGTTGCGTTGAACACCGACGTGCAGGCCCTTAAAAACAGCAAAGCGGATATCACCATCCAGGTTGGTTCCAACCTGACCGGAGGCCTCGGCGCCGGTGCCCGCCCAGAGATCGGCCGGGAGGCGGTCGAGGAAAACCGGCACGAGATCGACGACGCCATCGAAGGCGCCGACATGATCTTTGTCACCGCCGGCATGGGAGGCGGAACCGGAACCGGCGGAGCTCCCGTGGTGGCCGGTATCGCTAAACGCAAAGGGATTCTTACGGTATCGGTCGTCACCACCCCCTTCCAGTGCGAAGGTCCCAAGCGGATGAAATACGCGACCGAGGGGATCACGGAACTCAAAAAGAATTGCGATACCGTAATCGTGATTCCCAACGAGCGGCTGCTCGACATATCCGACGATAAGACTTCCCTGATGGAAGCGTTTGATATGGCCAACCAGGTGCTCTACAACGCCACGCGGGGCATATCGGATCTTATTCTCATGCCGGGGCTTATCAACCTCGACTTTGCCGACGTGCGCACCACCATGCTCGACGGCGGCGCGGCGATCATGGGTTCAGCCGCCGCATCAGGGGAGGACCGGGCCGAAATCGCCGCCCGCGAAGCGATCAACTCACCCTTGCTCGACGGCGTGAGCATCCGGGGGGCGCGAAGCGTACTGGTTAATATCAGCGCGGGACCCAACCTGGGCATGAAAGAGACCACCACCGCTACCGGCATCATTCAGCAGGAGGCCGGCGAAGATGCCGAGATCATCCTGGGTACCGTGCTGGATGATAACATGGATGAAGAATTGAGAATCACGGTCATCGCCACCGGTTTCGATCTTGAGGGCAGCGACGAAGGAACCAAGGTAGCGCTCAATGCCGGCGAGGCAAAGGCCAAAAGCATGTCCGAACAACTGGGCATGCCGAAAGCCAGCGAAGTCACCGGCCGCAGCCGTTATTCTCCCACCGGCGAGCCGTACTACAAAGGTGAAACCAATCTGAAGAAACTGGATTCTCCGGCCATACACCGGCGGGGACTCAAAAACCTTAAATCGATCAATGACGAAGAGCAGGAAACTCCAAAAGAGCAGAAAAAAGAGGGAGATACCCTTTTGAACAACCGGAAGGAACGGATCGACAAGAGCGATACCGATCAGCCGGCGTTCCTGCGAAAAATAATGGACTAATGATAAAACAATTGACCGATACTCTATAGCTATGATTGCTATCCCATAACCATAAGCTGATGCCTAATCAGCTATCCCAATAAGCTATAGATTGCTAAATAAAAGGAGTCCTTTGACCGGGGCTCCTTTTATATTTCAACCCTTCAACCATCTATCGACCAACAATATGGAACGCTTAATGCCAGCTCCTAATTTAGTTATATAACTGATTTTAAAGGGTATATAGCCCATCATTAATGGGTTCCGACAATTCAAATAAACTCTCTCTTTTCGACGCCTGTGCCATGGCGATTGGGGGTATGGTTGGCGGAGGCATTTTTGCGGTGCTGGGCGAGGCTGTATCCCTCTCGGGAAACTCGGCTTTCCTCAGTTTTGGTATAGGCGGAATGCTCGCTTTGATAACCGGCATCGTTTACAGCAAATTAACCGTAAAATTTGATGAACCCGGTGGCAGCTTCAGTTTTATGGAACACTTCACCGGTGCCGGGTTCGCTGGAACCGTAAGCTGGTTCCTGTTACTGGGATATGTATTTACGGTAAGTCTATACGCCTATACGTTCGGAGCCTATGCTGCAAGGCTCTTCGGTTTAAGCGGCCGATTTCAGTTTCTGCTTGGAGCATTGATCATTGTTTTACTCACAGTCCTCAACCTGATCGGGGTCAGAGAATCGGGGGTTTCGGAGGATATCCTGGTATACGGAAAAGTTGTGATATTAACCGGTCTTGTGATAATCGGTTTTTTTGCTATTGAACCCGATCAGATGCTGCCCGTGATCAGTAAGGGGCCGGGCAATATGATCATTGCCGGAGCCCTGGTATTTGTAGCTTACGAGGGATTTCAACTGTTGACCTACGATTACGAGGATATAGCCGATCATGAACGAAACCTTCCCAAGGCCATCTATATTTCGATACCGGTCGTCATCGCCCTTTATATGCTAATTTCATTTGTGTTGACCGGTTCGGTGGCTCCGGAAGTGATCATGCAAAATAAAGAAACCGCTTTGGCCGAACTCGCACAGCCGATACTGGGGCGCTTCGGAGTAGTAATCGTACTGGTTGCTGCGGTACTTTCGACCTCTTCCGCGATACTCGCCACCATTTTTGCTGTAGCCCGGCTAGCCCGACGAATTGCGCAGGATGGTCAATTGCCCGGATCTCTGACGAAAAAGATCAGTGGCGGCATACCGGTCTATTTTACCGTGCTGATCGCTATATTGGCGATCGTGATTCAATTTTTCGGGAATCTGCACCAGATCACCACCTACTCCAGTCTCGTTTTTCTCATCGTATTCTCGGTGGTTAACTATATTGGATATCACATTGAGATTTTCAGCGGTTGGAAAAACCTGTTTCCCCTGTTGGGAAGTGCCGGATGTATAGCTGCGATGGCTATCCTGATCTACAACACCTTTGCAACCAATCTGGCCACTCTTTATATCATTGCTGGGATAACGCTGCTTGTTTTAGTGCTTAGATGGCTATACACCCGGTTCGACGGTAATTAAAACGGACTACTAATGCAGTTTTTGTCAATATTTTACTTTTAGGATCGTAACGTAAACTTATTGAATAAATCCGCTGATTGATGTCCGCTGAGAACCGGGACAAACTTAACCTGTTGGAAGCGATCGGAATCGCTATCGGAGGGATGGTGGGTGGCGGAATATTTGTAGTGCTGGGAGAGGCGGTTATCGTTGCCGGTAATGCCACCTTCCTAAGCCTCGGTTTGGGCGGACTATTAGCTCTGATAACCGGAGTAAATTACAGCAAGCTTACGGCTGAATACCACGAACCCGGTGGTGAGTTCACATTCATCGAACATATTGCGGGAATCCGTTTTGCCGGAACGGTTAGCTGGTTACTAATCTTCGGATATGTCTTTGCGATCAGCCTGTATGCTTATATTTTCGGCGCTTATGCCGGGAGGCTGTTGGGGCTCGGTTCGGCTCCCAACAACTGGTTGGCCGGCGGGATCCTAATCGCAAGTACCTTTTTTCTCTCCACCGGCCTTCGCCAGGACAAAGCAACGGTACACTATATTACCGTTGCAAAATTTCTTATCCTGGCATCGTTGATACTGATCGGTTTTTTTACTGTTGACCCCGAGAAAGCTCTTCCCATCGTCGATCACCGGTTCAACAATGTAATTTTTGGAGCGGCTCTCGTTTTTGTCGGTTATGAAGGTTTTCAGCTCATAATATACCAGTTCGATCGCATAGAGAATTACCAGAAAAACCTACGCAGGGCACTATTCCTCTCCATCCTGATCGTTACCTGTGTGTATGTACTGATAGCTTTTGTGCTAACCGGCTCGCTCAGCAAAGAAACGATCATCCACCATAAGGAGACAGTTCTGGCGATGCTGGCAAAACCGCTGTTTGGAAATTTCGGGATATCGGCCATACTAACCGCTGTTATTTTTTCCACTTCCACCGCCGTCACTTCCACACTCTCCGCCGTTTCTGACCTGGCCGTTCGGATTTCGGACGACGGCCAGCTTCCTCACCAGCTAACCGATTACAGGGCCGGCGATAATCCCCTGATCTTTACCGCACTTATAGCTTGCTCTGGTCTGGTGATCGTTTCAACAGGAACGCTGCGGGAGATCACCGCTTTCTCCAGCCTGCTTTTTCTTTTTATCTTCTCGGTAGTGAATTATATGGGTTTCGTCCATCGGGTTCACAGTGGTTGGAAACGATTTATCCCGTTGATAGGCTCAATAGCCTGCTTTGCAGCGATGAGTATCCTGATCTATGATATCTACCTTACCGATCAATCCTTTTTTTATATCATACTCTCTATTACGGCGCTGATACTGCTTCTGCGGCTTTCCTTCACCCTCTTTCACACGAAATATAAAGGCAGGGACGATACTGAACCGTAAATCGTAAATCCGCCAAATTCGTTATATTTCTGCCCGGGAAGCCAATTGTACTTAAATGAACCAACCCACCCTGCATACCGACCGCCTGCTGCTTCGACCGTTTGCTTCCGAAGATGCGGAGGAGATTCAAGCACTGGCTTCCGACCGGGCCATAGCCGAAGGCACATTCATTCCCCATCCCTATAAAGATGGGGTAGCTGAAGAGTATATCCGGACTGTTCAGGAAGGGTGGCAGGAAGACAATCTGGCCATTTTTGCCGTAACGATAACGGAAGACCGAAATTTGGTCGGGACAGTTGGACTAAAAGATATCGACGACCATCACAACCGGGCCGAACTCGGTTACTGGATCGGCAAACCCTACTGGGGTAACGGCTTTGCCACCGAGGCGGCTGCGGCTCTTCTCGACTTCGGTTTCAGGGAACTCTCACTTCACCGCATCTATGCTTTCCATTTTCACACCAATCCGCAATCCGGCCGGGTCCTCAAAAAAATCGGGATGAAAAAAGAGGGTGCATTAAGAAAACACATCTACCGCCTGGATAAATACCGGGATATGATCGCCTATGGGATCCTCCGTAGTGAATGGAACGCCCCAGGCCGTTGATCAGTAGACAGCAGAAACCAGCAGCGGTACAGACAGGGTAAAGCTCGTCTTTCCATCGGTCTCATATCCGAAATCACCTTTCAACTGCTGGGTCAAGGTTTTAATCAGTTTCATCCCGAGGCTCGATCTGGAACGCTTCTCAAAATCGGCCGGAAGTCCGATACCGTTATCCCTGACCGAAAGCTGGATGTCGCCGTTAACCCGCTCAAGTTTCAGAAATATCGTTCCCTTTTGCTTACCCTCAAAAGCAAAGGTATAGGCGTTGACCAGCAGCTCATTGAGGATCATGCCGAACGGTACCGCCCGGTCGATATCGATCTCGATCTCCTCGGCATCGATCAGCACATCGATATCCTTTTGTTCGCTGCGGAATGACTGGTGTAGGCGGTTAGAAAGCTTGATCATATAATTTTTGAGGTTCACCCTGCTCAACGAATCGTTCTGGCTGAGCGTCTCATAAATGATAGATATAGACCGGAGACGTGCGTGGGAATCCTTCAGTACCTCCGAAAAATCCTTGTCACTGCCGGTTTTCGACTGGAGTTCCAGGAGCGCCAACACCATCGTAAGGTTGTTTTTCACCCGCTGATTGATCTCCTTCAGCAGCTGTTCCTTCTCCTCCAGGGCGATCTTCAGGGATGCCTCGCTATTGATCAGATCCTCGGTTTTTTCGGCTACCTGTTTCTGCAGGCTCTTGTTCCAGCTTCCCACCAGGTAGATCCCCCCGATACCGCAGGTCAGCAGGATGCCGATCGAAATCCAGGAAACAATTTCAAAGGAATCCATCGACTTCAGGATATTTTCCTGGATCGTCAGCGGCAGGCTCGCCATCTCCGCTTTGATGCCGGAGGTCCCCAGGAACTTTGCTCCCGCCATGAAAATAACCAGAACCACCACCATGCTGATGATTGCGCTGTAAATCCAGTTGATGGATACTTTCGGAACAGGAATTTCGAAATGCTGTTTTTTGAAACGCTCCACCGCAGGGGTGAGCAGGTAGAGCAGCGGCGCGATGAGGAGGATCGACTGCAGGAATACCCCTGTCCACCACCCTTTCCAGATGATCAGGGTATCCAACGCAGAAAGATTATGAAACAGGCTCCAGACGAAGGATCCCATGGAACTGGCGATAGCCGCAACAAATGAGACCACGGTGAAAAACGCAAGATCTTTCAGGCTTCGTAAACCAGGATCGAAGGAGACGCTGTAATAGGCCAGCCCGTAGATCGCCAGGCCCAGCACAAAGGCGATACCGAAAAGCAGCGCCCATTGAAACGGCATGCCGGTGAAGAATGCGGTTAGAAAAGCCGATAAAAACAAAGGGATGAATCCCCACTCGAAACCGTACCAGAAAAACGCTATTGTTCCGATCAACAGCGGCGGATAGATAAGAAAAAACTGATAGATCGAATCCTGGCCTACGCTCAGATGCAAATTACCTTTCGGCATCAGAATCATAACCGATATGACGGACGCTATAAACAGAAAGGTCCACGATGCCAGCAGTGTTATCACTTTTCTCGCTCCCAGCTCGTATCGCTCCAGCAGATAGTCAGCTGGGATGGGATTCCATCGATTGGGTATACGTTTCTCCTGATTATAATCTTTCCCTTCACTCATATTTTCTCCTTTGACCCTGTAGATGTTTTATTTTTCTTCTCTTGAACTATAAATATTAAAATTTTTTAATATTTAAAATTAAAATCTCGGTTTATCTCATTTGTAGGTGTAAAAGCCTATTATTTTGTACCAATAGGGGGCTCGTAATCACATTAAAGCAGGATATGAATTCCTACACCGTTGAATTTACTCCCGATTCACTCCGCTACAGGATACAGAAATGGGGTTTTCTGGTGCTTGGAATTCTTTTTCTGTTAGCGGGCATAAATGCCTTTATCAGTTCGGGGGAGCTGAATCTCCGGACCGTGTGACCGAAGGTTCTCAAAATACTTCAGTCAGCAGCCTCACCGCCATCGCTATGGCCAGCAAAGCAAATCCGTACTGCAGGTACCTCCGTTCGATCTTCAGGGTGATCCAGGCTCCGATGAATCCGCCCGCCAGTCCCCCGAGTGCCAGCGGCAGCGCCGCGCCGAAATCCACATACCCAATGTAATAGGCTGTATACGCAGTATCTGCCGTACGGGTAAACGCGAGCTGCAGCCAGCCGGAGAGCGAAATAAAGACGATCGCCAGCGAGGAGACGCTTACCGCTTTTTGAAACGGCTGTTTGTAATAGAGATTCATGATCGGCACCATCACCCCTCCCCCGCCTATGCCGGCAAGCGCCGCAATAAATCCGCCGGCCCCTCCGGTGATGCCGGCATGCCTCCAACCGAGCAGTTCATCACTGGCGGCGGGAGTCCCGGCGGAGGAGCCTCTGCGGTAAAACATATAGGAGACATACAGCAGCAACAGGCTGAACAGCAGCACAAATTCGGTCTGGCTGTAGTAGGAGGAGGTGATTACCTGCTTGCCGAGAGTCACCCCTACCGCTCCCAGGATGCCGATTTTTAGTCCCTCGACCCAAAAAAAATTCTGCTGGCGGTACTGCCGGACCGAGCTCCCGAACGATGCAATAAAGGTGCAGAA
>JAWVYR010000062.1:0-10465 GCA_033722635.1 Balneolaceae bacterium
CCGGAGGAATGTCCCTCATGCCGCTGCTCTATATAAAGGACTCCCCTGGATACCGATCCTTACACTCCTGCTTCTATTTCAGCTAGGGATAGCTATATCGGCCCCGGGTCAGGAGCTCTCAGCCTCCGTACAGATCGACCGCAGCCGCATCACCGGCACCTCACTGGAATACCTGGATGACTTTGCACAGGAGATCGAATCCTATCTGAACGGGTACGACTGGATCGACGCAAATTTTCAGCCGCGGGAGCGGATCGACCTTCAGCTTCAGATCACTCTGCTGAGCGTCGATGAGAATTTCAACTTTCAGGCATCCGTGGTAGTGCTCTCGCGCCGGCCGATCTACAACACAATGAACCAAACCACCCTTTTTCTCTACAATGATGAAAGCTGGGCGTTCAACTATACGCCCAACCGGCAGCTGATACACGACGAGTTTCAGTTCGATGCGATCGCCACCTTCCTGGATTTCTACGCCTACCTGGTGCTCGGATATGACTTCGACAGTTTTTCGGAGCTGGGCGGCAATCCCTATTTCCTGGAAGCGGAAAATATGGTGTCGCTGGGGCAGACTACCTCCTCGCCCGGATGGGCACGCGCCGCGGATTCGCGCAGAAGCCGGGCACGTCTCATCGTCGACCTGTTGAGCGGCAACTATGAAGGTTTGCGGCGGGCCTTTTACATCTACCATCGGCTGGGCCTGGATCAGTTTGCCGATGACCCCCCTGCAGCCCGGGAAGAGGTATTGCGTGCACTGGAGCTGATCCGCGATACCCGCCGCACTACCACCGGCACCCTGCTCTTCGATACCTTTTTCAATGCCAAGTATCGCGAGCTGGTTTCGGTTTTCGAAGATGCCCCCTCCGAAGTCCGGCTGGAAGCCTACAACCTGTTGAGGGAAGTGGATCAGAGTCACCTTACGACCTACGGGCGGTTACGTTGATAGGAATCTGATATCGATTCTATGTAGAGAATTGATATCTCGGATTTTGCTGCAAATCCAAAATCCTAATCCCTGTAGGGTTTTCCCCTGTTGACATCGATCTCCGCACCCCTTTATTTCCCACCGATCGGAATTCATCAATTTTGCTTCGCGTTTTGTATATTGCTTCGCCATTGAAAAAGCTTAAAAAAACATCCAACCTGAACCGGTGACTATATGAAATTTTACGTTTGTATCAAGCAGGTGCCCGACGTCGATGCCCCCATTCAAATCAAAGAGGGACAGCTGATCCAGGACACCGACCGCATGATCCTCAACGCCTACGATGCCTCGGCTGTGGAAGAGGCATTGGTACTGACCGAGAACAACGGTGGAGAAGTAGAGGTGGTCTGCATCGGGCCCGACCGGGCCAAGGAGGCGATCCGCAAGGCATTGGCGATGGGTGCCGACAAAGCGGTGCATATCCAGGCGGAGGATGTGGATCAGTACGACTCCGGAGTGTATGCATCCATCCTGGCGAAATTTTTTGAGGACAAGGAGTATGATGTAATCTCCTGCGGCAAGCAGGCCCAGGATACCGATGCGGGACTGACCGGAAGCATGCTTGCTGAAAAACTGGATCTTCCCTATGCCACCAATGCGGTGGGCCTGGAAACTGAAAACGGAAGCCTGGTGGTGACCCGGCAGGGTGACGCCGGACAGGAGATCATCGAACTGCCTTCCCCCTGCCTGGTGACCTGCTCGAACGACATGAACAATCCCCGGATCCCCAGCCTGAAAGGGATCATGCAATCGAAACGTAAACCGATGGAAACGGTTTCGCTGGAGGATATCGGCGTCGACAGCAGCGCGCTAGAAGCCAAAACCGAGGTCACAAGTTACCAGGAGAAACCGCCGCCCGAGGCCGGCAAGAAGTATGAGGGGGAACCGGATGAGATCGCCCGTGAGGTGGCGCAACTGCTCGACCAAGAGGAGAACGTCATCTGAGATGAAAGAGAAGACCGTAGACCGTAGACGGAAGACTGGAGAAACGGTCAACAGACTGCCGTCATCGGTCGAAACTAATTCAAAATAACTTCAGGCAACGGATCACTGATAAACTGTTAAATCCAAAATTTTCCTGAATCCTGAATTCTGAATTTTAACTTTCAACCCAAGTTTCACAATTAACAACAGAAAATGAGCTCCATACTTACCCATATAGCGATCAGCGGCGGCCAGATCAAACGCGCTTCCCTGGAGATTCTTTCACACTGCCGGAAACAGGCCGAAAAAAACGGTCTTGAAACGGAGGCGGTGATCGTCGACCCGAATCCCTCCCGGTATGTCGACCAGGTGAAGCAGTACGGCCCGTCCAAAATCTACCTGGTGGAGGATGAAATTTTCGAACATCATCGGAACAAACCGATGCTGAAGGCGCTTTCTCAGGTGCTGGATCAGGCCGATGCCAGGGTTGCGGCTTTTGCATCCACAGAGAATGTAAAGGATATCATTGGCGGGCTGGCTGCCCGGCATAACGCCGGCGTGCTCTCCGATGTATCGGAATTTGAACTGGACGGTGATGGAGTTCGAGCCAAACGGCCGGTGATGGCTGCCAAGATCCTATCGGTCGCCGAGGCGGAAGCGGATACCATCCTGCTGAGCGTCCGCTCCGGTTCCTACGACCTGGAGGAATCGCCTTCCGACCCGGAGGTGGTCGAAGTGGACTTCAGCTATGAGGAAAGCGACCTCTCCGCAACCATCCGGGAAGTGATCGAATCTTCCGGCGACAAGGTCGACCTGTCGGAGGCCGAAACGATCGTCGCCGCCGGAAGGGGCACCAAGGATGAGGAGGGGCAGAAGCTGGTGAATGAGCTTGCCGATGTTTTAGGAGCTGCGATCGGCGCTTCACGAGCACTGACCGAGGCCGGCATCATGGATCCCAGCCTGCAGATCGGACAGACCGGCAAGGTGGTTTCACCGCAGCTCTATATCGCCGTGGGGATCTCCGGGGCGATCCAGCATGTGGCGGGTATGGCCAACAGCAAGGTGATCGTGGCGATCAACAAGGATCCCGATGCCCCGATATTCGATATCGCCGATTACGGGCTGGTGGGGGACCTGTATAAGATCCTGCCTCCCTTTATCGAGGAATTGAAAAAGATCAAAGGCTAATTGGATTAAAAGTTGCAAGTTGAAGGTATCACGCTGCTAATACTCTGTCTCGACTGAACCTTTAGCTTTTAACCTTTAACTTCAAACTGATTTTTGAATGGAAGACAAGTTTGACTGTATCATCGTCGGTGCCGGGGTAGCCGGGTTGGCTGCCGCCATGACACTGGCCAGGAACAACATGAAATTCCTGCTTATCGAGAAGGGGGAGTTTGCCGGATCCAAAAATGTCTCCGGGGGGGTGATCTGGGGTCGTGACCTGGCCCGCCTGGTACCCGATTACTGGGAGGATGAGGAGGGCGGCTGGGAGCGCTTCATCAACCACCGCCGGCTGACTTTCATGGATGATCAGTCCGCTTTTTCGGTTGATTTCAAATCCACCCATTTCAACGAGACGCCCTACAGCGGCGTAGTGGTGCTTCGCTCCAAGTTCGACCGCTGGTTGGCCAATAAGGTGCAGGAGGCGATCGACGAAAGCGATTTTGCCATGGACTCCTTCATCGCCACCAATATAAAAGTGGATGAGGTGTTGATGGAAAACGGCAAGGCGGTGGGCATCCGCACCGGTGAGGAAGAGTTCCACGCCGACAGCGTGATCATCGCCGAAGGGGTCAACAACCTGCTGACGCGCCAGGTGGGTCTTCAGGACGATTACGTGCCGGCCGATCATGTGCTCACCGGCGTGAAAGAAGTCATACGGTACGATCAGAACGTGCTGGAGGACCGCTTCCAGCTGAATGGCCTGAGCGGCATGTCCAACGAGTTCCTGGGTTACGCCACCCGGGGCGTCGAGGGCGGGGGTTTTCTCTATACCAACCGGGACAGCATCTCCATCGGCCTGGTTATCGGGCTGAAAGACCTTCGGGAAAAAGTCAAGAAGCCCTATGACATCCTGAACGATTTCAAAGCCCATCCGGCGGTGGCCGACATGATACGCGGCGGCGAGGTGGTGGAATACTCCGCCCATGTGGTCTCCTCGGGCGATATGCGCATCATGCCGAAAGAACTGTACAGCGACGGCGTGCTGATCTGCGGCGAGGCAGCCAATCTGCTGATGAACGCCGGCAAAGCGATCCAGGGCATGGACTATGCGATGCGCTCGGGAATCCTCGCTGCCGAGACGATCGTCGAGGCAAAAAAACAGGAGAACTTCAGCGCCGACACGCTCAAACAATATCGCAACAAGCTGGATGAAAGCTACGTTATGAAAGATATGCGGGGATTCCAGGATGCAGTCCATATGCTGCACCATCCCCAGATGTTCAAGGATGTCCCCAATATGATATGTGATTTCGGAAGAAAGTTCTTTACCATCGACAACACTCCTACTGAGAAAGCGCGAAATATGATGTCCGATTCGATCAGGGAGCACTCTTCCTACTGGAATATGATCAAATTAGCAATAAAAGGAGCCAAATCGTTATGAACCTGCTTAACCTCAATGAGCGCCTGGGACTGGTCAGCTACCGCAACCAGGCCAAGTCGGAGATCAAGCCCCATATTGTCGTAGATACCGACATCTGCAACTCAACCTGCCCGCACAAAGGCACCACCTACACCTGCCCGGCCAACTGCTACACCATGGATGAGAATGGCAAGGTTCACTTTCAGGTGGAGGACTGCATCGAATGCGGCACCTGCATGTATGCCTGTGACCAGGGCGCCGTAAGCTGGGAATATCCCGATCCGGAGATCGGAAGGGGCGTGACGTGGAATTACGGGTGATTGAAAATCAAATATTCAAATGTCTAAATTATCAAAAGGATAAAATAAATATTCGAAATTGAATCTTTGTATTTTTGAATATTTGATCATTTGAATTTTTGTTTATTTGACAATGATCTCTTTTCCCTCCCGTTTTTGTACCTTAAAGCATCTATTAAAAAAATAAACGACCGAAGATCATGAGTACCGACGTCCTGAATGAAACTACATCACTCTCCTTTGAACTCTCCGAAGATCAACAGTTGATCCGTGACAGCGTGCGGGATTTTGTAGAACGGCATGTCGCACCCGGGGTCAAGGAGCGGGACGCCAACAAGGAGTTCCCTCGTGATCTGGTTGATATGCTGGCGGAACAGAATCTGCTTGGGATGATTCATCCGGAAAAATTCGGCGGAGGCGGGGTCGATACAGTCAGCTACTGCCTGACGATCGAGGAGATCGCCCGGTGGGATGCCTCCCTGGCACTGACGGTTTCCTCCCACACCTCTCTGGCCTCCGGCCATATCGCGCTGGCAGGCGATGAGCAGCAGAAAGAGAAATATCTTACCCCGCTGGCCAAAGGGGAAAAGCTGGGCGGCTGGTGCCTGACCGAGCCGGGATCCGGCAGCGATGCATCGGGCCTGAAGACCACGGCGGTCAAAAAGAGCGATCACTATCTCCTGAACGGTTCCAAGACCTTCATCACCCAGGGGTCGGTCGGCAACATCTTCGTGGTGCTGGCCAAAACCGATCCTGAAAAAGGGACCAAGGGCATCAGCGCTTTTATCGTGGAAGCCGGATGGGATGGGGTGTCTTCCGGAGAAAAGATGGAGAAGCTGGGAATGAATGCCTCCGACACCACGGAAGTCCATTTTGAGAATGTGAGAGTGCCGGAAGAAAACCTGCTCGGGGAAAAAGGAAAGGGTTTTATCGATACCATGAAAGTACTGGACGGCGGACGGATCGGGATCGGAGCGCTCTCGGTGGGGATCGCCCGCGGCTGCCTGGAGGAATCGATGAAATATTCCCGCGAACGCAAACAGTTTAATAAACCGATCGGGGAATTTCAGGCGATCGAGCATAAACTGGCCGATATGGCCACCGATATCGACGCAGCCCGCCTACTGGTGCACCGTGCTGCCTGGCTCAAGGACCAGGGCAAAGATTTCACCCAGGCCGCGTCCAAGGCCAAACTGTTTGCCTCGGAGGCCGCAGTGCGAGCCGCCGATGAAGCGGTCCAGATTCACGGCGGCTACGGCTATACACGCGAGTATCATGTGGAACGCTTCATGAGAGATGCAAAGCTCATGACGATCGGCGAGGGTACCTCCGAAATCCAGCGGATGATCATCGCCCGGGAGCTGAAAAGGGAATATGAATGAAGATTGAAGGTTGAAAATTCGGATTTACTCAACCAATAGACTAAGACATACTACCTCTGACCCGCAACCTGTAACTATTTGAGCTATCCGCATCAAAACAATCCAAGGAGAAAACATGCCCAGCAACAGCTTCAATCCCGACGACGCTTTTCTCTTCGAATCGGAACTGAACGACGACGATCGCATGATCATGGAGACCGCCCGCGAGTACGCCCAGAGCAAACTTGAACCGCGGGCCCTGAAGGGAAACCAGGAGGAGCATTTCGACCCGGAGATCGCCGCTGAGATGGGTGAGCTGGGTCTGCTCGGATCCTACCTGCCCCCGGAATACGGAGGTTCTGATGCCAGCCAGACCGCCTACGGGCTGATCGCGCGGGAGGTGGAGCGGGTCGATTCGGGATACCGTTCATTCATGTCGGTGCAGTCATCATTGGTGATGTATCCGATCTTCCGGTTCGGCACCGACGAACAGAAAGAGCGTTTTCTCCCTAAACTGGCCACGGGCGAGCTGGTGGGCTGTTTCGGCCTCACGGAACCGGATCACGGAAGCGATCCGGGATCGATGACAACGACCGCGGTGAAAACCGACGGGGGGTGGATCCTCAATGGCGCCAAGATGTGGATCACCAACTCTCCGATCGCCGATGTGGGAATCGTATGGGCCAAGGCGAAAGAGAACAGGGATGAGGAAGGAGAGATCCGCGGATTTATCGTGGAGAAAGAGATGGAGGGCTACAGCGCGCCCGCCACCAAGTACAAGATGTCCCTTCGCGCCTCCGAGACCGGTGAGATGGTGTTTGAGGATGTGTTCATACCAGACGAGAATGCCTTCCCCGATGTTCGCGGGCTGAAAGGTCCATTCGCCTGCCTCAACAGCGCCCGCTACGGGATCGCCTGGGGCACCGTGGGGGCTGCTGAGTTCTGCTACCGGCGTGCCCTACAATACAGCCAGGAGCGCACCCAGTTCGGGCATCCCCTGGCGGCCAACCAGCTGATCCAGACCAAGCTCGCCAATATGCTCACCGACATCACCCAGATGCAGCTTTTGGCCTGGAGGCTCGGTCAACTCAAGGATGCCGGCCGCGACAATCCCCAGATGATCTCGCTCGCCAAACGCAACAACAGTATGAAGGCACTCGAAATCGCCCGCACCTCGCGGGATATGCATGGCGCCAACGGCATCACCGGCGAATACAGGGTGATTCACCATGTGATGAACCTGGAATCGGTAGTCACCTACGAGGGCACCCACGATATCCACGGGCTGATACTGGGGCGGGAACTCACCGATATACAAGCGTTCGTACCCAGGGGCAACGAGGTTAAGAAAAAGGAAAAAAAGAGGGAGACGAAGAGAGCGGAATAGAACTGCATCCAATTACAAGTTCAATATTCAAATGCTCAAATGATCAAATGATCAAAACGTAATAGAAATTGCTGACTGATCATTGAAGCATCTTTTTGGAACCTTGAGCATTGGCTCATTTGGTCATTTGAGTTTTGGGTTTCGAATTTGAGTCCCCGACAGTAGTCGGGACAGGCATTGGTATTTAGTATTTAATAAATCACTTTTCCCAGTACACCGCCCGCACCGAATCCCCCTGTACTATCCGGTCCACCACATCCATCCCTGAAATTACCCTCCCGAACCGGGTATAGCGGCCGTTCAAATGCGGTTTCCACTGGTGCATGATAAAATACTGGCTGCCCTCGGTGTCGGTGCCGGCGCTGGCGATGCCGAGGGCTCCGCGATCAAAGGGCTGTTCGCTGCCCTCGGTGGGAATGATAAAATCCGGTCCTCCGAAACCGTCACCCCGCTCGATATCCCCGCCCTGAATCACAAAGTTGGGCACCACCCGGTGAAAGGGAACTCCATTGTAGGCCCCGCTGCGGGTCAGGCTGTCGACGGCAGCCACGGTAGCCGGCGCCGTCAGGAGATCCAGCTCCAGACGGACAGGCCCTTGCTCGGTATCGAGTATCCAAACCGGATGTTCGCCTAACTTCCACAGGCGGTTCCACCGGGGGCTGCGAAACGTTGTCGCGGGATCCTCCGGTACCTCAACTTTCCACCCGGCCTCGGCCAATGCACGGTTTAGGGGGGGATAACCGAGCCCGGCAAGAGAATCGACGACCGGAGCCGCCTGTTCTTCAAACCGCTCCCGGTAGAGACGACCAAAGGCCTGGTACACCTCGATATCCTCCGGCAAACGGAATGCGGAGAGCGCCTGATTGATGCGTTCGAAATCATTGCCGGCCAGAACCGGGTCCATCAGCAACGGCTGGGCTGCGAACGCGGCTGCACGGTCACGTAGCTGTAATGCCTGGTAGAGGATATTTCGGGAACGCTCAATAATCTGATCGGTCCGTTCCCCCCTGTCAAGATCATTCCAGAAGGCGGACAGCGAACGAATCACAAAGAGGGATTGCAGCGGATCGCCCTCCCCCATATACTGCTGCAGCCGATCCATAAACACTTCATGACTGTCGGTGACACGGTGTATTGCCAGCACCTGGTCCAGCTGATAGGGATGGTTTTTTCGGATCGCTTCAATCCTCCCCTGATACTTCGAAATGAGAGCCGGTTCCACCTTCAAAATAGTTTCCAGCGCCTGAAGCCATACCGACGGCTCCAGCGAATCCGATGGGAGCATCGAATTGCTGATATATCCGAATACAACATCCCCCTTCGACAGTTTTCCATCCAAGGCCGAAAGTGTCAGTCGCACTACATGCGGATTGGTATGAGACAGCAGTATCCGTGCAGGAAGCTCGTAATCCGTTTTCATCTTCAAATTTTCAAATACCTGGGCCAGTTCAACCGCCAGCTGAATATTGTTGTTCAGCAGCTGCTCTGCGTTGTAGTAGAGGGTGAGCTGCCGGAACACCCGCTCGCCCAGGATGCGGGCCACATATTGGTCCACCTCGCTGCTCACCCCGATTCCATACAGTTGCCATTCCTGGTACAAAAGATCTCGCAGCTGTTGGTTCCACTGCTGCTCATCACCACGGTAATATCCGTACAGGTAGGCCCGGGTCACTTCGGGTTCAATCGACACAAATGCCTGCCGGATGAGCTGCTGCTGATCTTCTGCGGTTGCGGCAAAACGTGTCATCAGCCGGCCAAGTGCCAATGCAAAATGAAACTCATAGGATTTCCCGGCCGCATCATCCAGCTGCTCAAATAGAAAGGCCATTGAACCGCGGTCGCCCTGTTTCCCAAGCACCCGGCTGACACCCTGCCGCTTTTCGGGGTTGCTCAACCAGAACTGCTCCAGCCCTCTGAGCTGGCTTTGATCGAGGGTTTGGTGGCTGAGTGCAAACCAGGACACCTGCAGATCGGTATCACGCGCTAGTTGGATCATCCATTCCACCGAATCCACCGGCGTGTTGGCCAGCGACCGCCACGCCTGCTTGCGGATCTCGATCAGCTCATGGCCGAGAAAGGGCTTGATCCGTTCCGCATCCCTGCTGAAAATGGCATCATACAGCTTCGGATAGGTAGCGGTCAGCAGGGAATCGGTCTGAAGCCGTTGGCCGGGGTACGGGGTTCTGCTCTCCTCCCCTAAACAGGAGCCCAGCAGTATCAGTATCAACCCTGAAACTATTAGTCGCAGATAATGTGGCTGCCGTGGTAGTTTTGTAGATGGAATGAGATCGTTGCTTTGTTCGGGTTTATGCCTGGCAAGCTAAGAAAATATGAGGGCATATATATAATCAAAACCCACCCCGCCCCGAACGATGTCCGGGCATCCCTCCGGAGGAGGGGACTTCAAATGTTGAGAGGAGTTCAAATCGGGCATTTATCCTATAACGGATTCAATTCGTTCCCCTCTCATGGGACCTTGCGTTGCAGCGGGCAGCTCCAACGGTGGGACTTATCAAGTAACTCGTGAACTTAATACCCACCCCGCCCCGACGGGTGTCGGGGCACCCCTCCGGAGGAGGGGACTTCCGCGTGAAGGGGGAAAGTCAGCTCGGCCGAGTGTGATTATCGATCATATCCAGTCCCCTCTCGAGAGGGGTGGCTTTGCAGCGCCGAGTTGCAAAGTCGGGGTGTGTTTCAAGAAAAACTGTAAGGATCTTGATCTTTCGGGATCTATATAGTGATGGGGAAGAATAAGGTACTACCATACAATCCAAAGTTGGTTCCGCTGGCAAGATCTCTTCGAAAAAACAGCACCCTGGCTGAGGTATTGCTCTGGCAAAAATTAAATAAGAAGCAATTGGGCGTTGATTTTCACCGGCAAAAACCGATTGGTAACTATATTGTGGATTTTTACTGCCC
>JAWVYR010000063.1:0-10279 GCA_033722635.1 Balneolaceae bacterium
TCCGGCAGCAGCTGCTGATTGTTGCTGATGCGAATATACTGCCGGAACGCATCGATCGCCGACATGTAGTCGCCGGATTGCATCAGGTCCTCCGCCTTCCGGAACCGCAAGCGGTCGGCCATGGAGGTTCGGGGATGATCGGCCAGAAATTCCTCCAGTATGGCGGAACTTGAGTCCGCTTCCCCGGCTGAAAGCTGGGCGTACTGGATCCCGTTCACCGCCTCGATGATATAGCTGCTGGAGGGATACTTCTGGAGCACCGCATTGTAGGCACTGACTGCCCGGTCGTATTCGCCCGCATTGTAATAGGCGTCCCCGATATTGTACTGCGAGCGCGCCGCCCAGTTGGTGTTGGGATATTTGTTGATCACTTTTTGAAACTCCTCGATCGCCTGGGTGTAGTTGCCGGTGTTCAGATAGATATAGGCGATGTTGTACTGGGCCTGTTCACGCAGGCGGCTGAACGGGTAGATGCGGAGAAATCGGCGGAAGGTGGTGACCGCCTCATAGGTCTCCTCATCGCGGTAATGGCAGTTGGCGATCTGGAACATCGCGTAATCGCCGCCCGGTTCCGCGCCGATCGCCATCTCATAGGCCCCGATCGCCTCGTCGTATCGGCCCATCGCATAGTAGGAATCCCCCAGCCGCAGCTGGGTATCGGTGTCGTAGGGATAGAGAGCGATCGAGGGCGCCTCATAATTGTTCAAAAATGTTTCAAACGGTTCGATCGCATTGGCGTAATCCCCAAGGTTAAAGTAGCTCCATCCCAGCGAGTAGTGCGCGGCACCGGTCAGCTCATGGCCGGAATACCGCTCCACAAACACGCCGAACTGTCTGCTGGCCGGTCCGTACTGCCGGAGATTGTAATGGGCATCTGCGCTCCAAAACAGTGCCTTTTTGCCCAGCTCTGAGTCGGGAGCTTCATCGTAAATCGATTCGAAGACCGGCTGGGCCTGCCGGTAAGCCTGGTTCTGATGCTGCATCCAGGCCTTATGAAAACGGGCTTGCCGTTTTACTTCCGGGTCGATATCGGTGAGTTTCTCCGCCTCTTCAAAAGCTTGCAGGGCCCGGGTATATTCCTTGCTTGCGAAATAGGCCTCGCCCAGCAGGGTGTATACGTTACCCTCCCACTGCAGTTTTTGTTCCATCCGAACCAGATCCAGCAACACCTCCACCGACTCCTCATAGATACCCATCTCATAGGCGGTCACCGCCCACTCGTAATAGGCCTGCTCGATCCAGAGGCCCTCCCGATAGCGGTTGCCGAACTCGCGGAAAGTCTCGATGGCATCAGCGTACCTACCACCCAGCTTTTCATTGACCGCTTTATAATAGAGGGCTTTCCGGGCCAGCTCATCCTCTCCTTCCGCGGCTTTGCCGAATGATTCGGCTGCCCAGTGATAGATCTCCTGCTTGTGATACACCCAGCCCAGCCCGTAGTGAGCGATTCGCACGCGTTCCGAGCCCTTTTTCATATTGATATACTGAAGATAGTAGCGGGACGCCTCATCGAACTGGTTCAGGTAGTTGTAGCTTTCGGCAATAAGGTAGGTGGCTTTGGCCGAGAGCTCCTCGTCCAGGTAGGGCATGGCATTCTTAAAGGCCTCGATCGCTTCCGGAAATTTTCGCTGCTGATAGTAGGATTCACCCAATGCCGTACCGATCCGCCGGGTCATATCGTGGTTCGGATAGCGCTCCTTCAGCAGCTCGAACGCCTTTGAGGAGGCATCGAACTGGCCTTCATTAAGATAGAGGCGGCCTCGCGAGTAAAGCGCTTTGGGCGCCCAGGGAGATTCGGGGTATCGGTCGGCCAGCGTCAAAAAATAATGCCTAGCCTGGTCGGTGTCGCCTGCTGATACCGCAGCCTCAGCCATCCAGAAATAAACCTCCGCAGCCTTGGCCGGCTTCAGCTTATGGCTAAGGGAACGCTCGTAATAGGAGATCGCCCCGCGGTGATTGCCCGATTCTTCCGCCGACTGTCCGAGTTCAAAAAGCAGTTTCTGGGAAAAGACCGTATTTGGATAGCTCCTGATAAACGACTCGTAATGGGCCCGACGGTTTGTGGAATCCGCGTAGCCCAGTGCGCGGGCGCGATAATACCACGCCGAGGGCAGCAGCTCATGGTTCGGATGCAACTCCCCAAAACGCTCCAGTTCAGCCGCGGCTTTTCGGTATTGCCCCTCTTCAAACAGGTTTATTCCCTGCTTGTAATGCTGGTTGACGGGTTCGGGGGAATCCTGACTCAGGACCGGTACCGGAAACAGCGTGACGAGAAAAAGGATAAGGAAACCAGTAACTAAATTCCGGTTGGAAGCGGTCAAAATTATCGGGCGTTGGCGTTCAGCATTTATTTATAAATATACAAAAACGGGGCGTTTTGTTCCCGGCGGAAATGTTAAGAATGGAGTGAACTGCACTTCCTTACATATCCAGATATTTCACAAGCTCATCAACACGGGTTTCAAAGTCGATGCCGTACACCTCATTTTTGGTCTCGGTGCTCACTTCGTATCCAAAACGGCGGAGGGCGGCCACAACCCGGGTGACATCCTTGAGATTCAGTTTGATCGAAACCCTGATTGCACCTTTTTCAGAATTGGATGTCTCCACGGTGATACCCAGGATTTTGGCCCCTTCAGTTTCGATCAGCTGTACAATTTCCGAAAGGGTGAAATCCCTGCGGTTCAGTTCCAGGCTGAGCACCGATCCGTGCGAAGCCAAGTTAAGCATGCTTGTCAGTGACTCCAGCACCTGCTGCTTTTCGATGATTCCGTGAACGACCAACTCCTCATCCACCACCGGCAGCAACCGCTGCTCATACTGCAGCATCAGTCGGGCTGCTTCGAAGATATGCTGGTGCTTGTAAATTCTCACCGCTTCATCCAGCTGGAGCTCGGAGAGGGGAAGCGAGTCTTCTTCCGACTCATACAAGGTGTTCATCATCACCTGGCCTACCAATCTGTTGGTGTCGGGTTCCACCACCGGGATGCAGTGCACCTGAAGTTCACCCATCAGCTCCTTGGCCTTGCCTACGGTGTCGTCCACCGTAAGAAACTCAAATTCGGTATCCAGGGCTTGTTTCGTCAGCATAGATGATTAATTAGATGTCCTATAGTTACGTAACTGAATTTTCAGAGTCAACAGATTCGAGCAGATTTTCCATTTTCATCAGATCTTTTTTTGCAATACTGCAAGTTACCTCTACGCTGGAATCTACGTAATTCTGCGTATGAATGTTGGCCACACGGTGCAGAAAAGCGACTACCTCGTATTTCGACAACGGTATCTGGCGGGTAATCGTTACAAAATCCTCCTCAATAAGCTTCTCCAGGCGGTGATTAAGCGTACCCAGCCCGATATTTCGCTCGGCAGAGATAAACACGGCATCAGGGTATTTCGCCTTGAGCTCCGCGATCTTCTCCGGATCCAGCTTGTCGATCTTGTTGAATACAAACAGGATCTTCTTGTCGTCCGCATTCATATCCGCCAGGGTATCATTTACCACCTGGATGTAATCGTCGATCAGTTGCGATGAGGCATCCACCACATGCAGCAGGATATCGGATTCCCGAACCTCATCAAGGGTCGATTTAAAGCTTTCGATCAGGTTGTGCGGCAGTTTCCTGATAAATCCTACCGTATCTGACAGCAAAACCTCGTAGTTACCCAGATCGTGGCGGCGAACGGTGGAATCCAGCGTGGCAAAAAGGCGGTCTTCGGTAAATACCTCCTCATCGGTAAGAGCGTTGAGCAAGGTGGATTTGCCCGCGTTGGTATAACCAACCAGGGAGATCCGAATCATGTTGGAGCGTCCCTTCCGCTGGGTCTGGCGCTGACGGTCGAGCTTCTCGAGCTTCTCCTTGAGTGTACTGATTCGCTTGTCGATCAGGCGCCGGTCGGTCTCGATCTGCGTTTCACCGGGCCCTCGCGTGCCGATACCGCCTTGCTGGCGGGAAAGGTGGGTCCAGAAACGGGTCAGCCGGGGTAGCAGGTATTGAAGCTGAGCCAGCTCAACCTGGGTTTTGGCGGCCGCCGTCTGGGCACGGGAAGCAAAGATATCCAGGATCAGCCCGCTTCGGTCCAGCACTTTTGCCTTGGTCTCCCGCTCGATATTGCGTATCTGGGTGGGAGAAAGATCATCGTCAAAGATGATCGTCTCGATATTCTTGTCGTTCACCAGAGATTTCATCTCACCCAACTTGCCTTTGCCCACGTAGGTGCCGGGGTCGGGGTGCATGCGATTCTGCAGGATCCGCTCGACCGTGACCCCACCCGCCGTATCGGTGAGCAGAGCCAGCTCGTCCAGGTACTCCTCTGCCTCCAGACGAACCGTTTCAGGGCCGTAAACCCCGACGAGCAGGGCTCGTTCCTGCTGAATATCTGAATTGCGAACGTCTTCTAACAATTGCGTATAGGGTAAATGAAGTTAGGATTGATGACCGGTCTTTCTGAAGTTCAGTCCATTTTCCAATGGAACTCCTCTGCATCGATCGTTACAGCATTACAACAATTGATTCTCCGTCCGAGTTTATGCGAGATCAGTTTTTGAAAATCCTCTTTCCTGGGATCGGGTACTTCCAGCTCCAGCCGAATCACCTTGGGCGAATCGCTGAACTCGTTCTCATGGTAGATGAATATGTACCTGTTGCTTTTTTTTCCGGGGATCTCTACGAAGTCATGAATCTGGTGCCAGGCTACCGTTTGGGAGGGTTCATTGACATTCTTGACGATGCCGTGATCGGTAATAAATCGTTTCGAGGAAAAGTAGCTGGTCAAAAACCAGCTGCCGCCCAACCAGCTGTATAACAGGAATGAGATCAGGTCGAGCACGGTTCCGTGGTAGTAGGCCACACCCAGCAGCATCACGCTGATCACTAGAAAACCGGTGGAGAACAGCGGGTATCCCTTGAGTTTACCGGCGTTCCAGCTCATTCTCACATTTCTCAGCCGAATTACGTTCAACAGGGATGCGGACGCGATGATGGTCGCTACCAGGGTGAAGAGGCTCAGTAATATGAGGTGAAATAGAGTTATATCCATTGCATATCCAAATGCGGTTTATGTGGTCGATTCAGCCCGGAATAACCGCGATACCAGGGTTTCAGCCAGCAACAGTATCACAGCCAGCCAAACGAACCACTGCCAGATTTCCTTTCCAAACCCGGCTGCATTCAGCTCTTCGCGAAGCTGCCTGCCGGAAAGGCTGCCGGCATCGATGATGCTATTAACAGTTAAGGCTTTCTGATCCAGATTTTCAAGATCTTTCTCCTGTAACGTACCAAAATCAGATTCCATTATATCCAAATTTGCCGCAAACTGAATTTTTTCCCTTTCGCCGGTTATATCCACAATGCCCGGGCTCCATTCGCGGGCTTCGTAGTGCAGGCGGGATCCATCCGGCAGAACCTGTGTTTCCGGTTTGTATTTCACCCCGTTTAACTGCAACTCGAGATTCCGTGCTTCCAGCCGTACATCGCGTTCAAACGGCCTGCCCAGAACGAACCGGTTCAATCCCCCCTGTTCGGATGAGGAGATATAAAGGGCAGTGCGGTAGAACAAGGGGGCAAACAGCGGGTTTACCGGAAAATTCGACCAGCCGGGATCCGCCCCAAGGGTCGAGATGACTAGGGTTCCATTGCCAAACTTGTGTTCCACCAACAGCTCATCACCGGTATCCGAGGCAAGAATGGTGAAAGAGGTAGTATTCTCTCCCGGCTGCAAGAGGTAGTAAAAGAACAGCTCCGGCAGATCCACATTAATTGCCTCATCACCGGGTTTGTCGAAGATCTCATCCAGCACGGGATGCCCCTCCCTCAATGCCCCCAGGCGGGCTATCGGTTTGAAACTGCCGTACTCTCCCCGTATGCCGGTGATGCGGCCCGCCTTGAACTGTTCCAGAAAACGGTTGTAATTGTTGACCGATCCCTGTTCCGAAGGGAGAAACAGGATCCCCTTCCCATTTTGAACGTATCGCTGAAGATCCCCGAACAGATACTCCGGGACCTCACTGATTCCATCAAGAATGAGGGCGTCGAATTCGGCCCATCCCAGCTGGTTGAGATTCGCTAACTGCACTTCCTCAAAGCTGATCTGAGTCTTGGTCAGAGTAGCGGCCTCCAGCGCCTGTTTCAGATAGGATTGGAAGTCGGCACTTCGGGTATCGCTGTCGGTGATACGTAGCACCGAACGGGAGCTGGGAATGCTGACCACGAAATAATGCTCGTTGTCGTAGGTGACCTCATCGCCCTCGATCACAATTTTTCCGCCGATATCACCGGTACGGCCCGGAATCAATTCGAACTCCAGGTTTTGAGTCTCGCCGGGATCCAGTTCGATCTCGTACTGCCCGAGCATCTGATCGTCCACCTGCATCGAAACGAACTGATTGGCGGCGGTGGCCTCTCCAAAATTCTTAACCTCCACCTGAAGCTGAACCGGATTTTCCCTGTTCAACATCTGGCTTCGAAGCCTCAAGTCGGATACCGCTATATTTTGCTGGCCCGAGGAGCCGACGGTCACCAGCTGGAAAGGCACCGGCGCCTCATTTGCGCCTGGATCCAGTGACTGATCCTTCAACGGCTCTATCTGGCTCGCCTGGCCGTCGGTGATCAGGTAGATGATCCCCTGACGGGTTGCCGACCGGGAAAGTTCCTCCACCGCCTGATTGACCGATGCATCAAGATAATTGCCGGTTTTGGTGATGTCGATCTCCTCCACCAGCTCCCCGGCCCTGATCTTGCCGGTCGGCACCGACAGATTTACCGGTCCGTTGGTGCTTACAACCAGAAAGCGGTCCCGGTCACGGGCGCCCGCGATAATCTCCTGTGCCACCTGCCTGGCCTGGTCCAGAAACGGACCGTTGCTGTCGATCCGCTCCATACTGGGGCTGTTGTCGATCAACAGGATGATGGTTTTCGGCTGTTCCCCACCGCTCGACCCCGTGACCGAGGGAGGCAGAAAGGGCTGGGCCAGCGCTATCGCCAGGCACAACACTGCCGCCATGCGCAGTCCCAGCAGCAGGAAACGTTTGATCCGAATCCTCCGTATAGTGGATTTCTGAAGCTCTTTGAAAAAGGAGAGCGTGGAAAACTGGATCTTTCGGGGCCTACGCAAATTGATCAGATGTATGATCAACGGAATTCCGACCGCAAGAAGCCCCATCAAAAAAAATGGATTGAGAAAATTCATTTAGCTTTTAATTTATTACTTTTGGTCTGGTCCGGATTGCAACAAATACCCCGTTAGGATCTATAACTGAATATGTCGGTCATCTAAACTAACAACTAAGTAAACTGAATATTACACTCATTATCTATACGGCTACGCACATATGCAACGATTAATGCAGCTACATAGCCTGCTGTTTTTTCTGCTTATCCTTTGGGGATGCAACGAGATTCCCGAAAAACACTGGATCAACACCGTTCCGGACAAGTCGCCGTTCATCATCGTGCCGGAAGAAAACACTACGCTTTCGGGAGCCCTTGAATCGGGGTTCATCCCGTTTCTCGATGATATCAGTTCCTCAGCGATACAGATCGTCTCCGAAATCGATTCCTATCCCAACATCGACGTGATGCTTCAGGCTATCGTCCTCTACCCCGGTATCGGCGAACAGCTGCAACCGATCTGGGTGACCCGGGCGCCGCCCAACTTCACCGACAAGCTGGAGATCGCCTTCTATCAGCAATTCACCCAGAACCGATACCAGTTTCTGGAACGCTTCGTCATACACAAACTGCATATATCGGAGCGCATTCTCTTTGCCACCCAAATTCACGATATCCTGCTGATCTCCGAATCGAGCCTGGGCATCGAGGATGCGCTGCGCACCTATATCGAGAAACTACCCCGCGTCTCGGTTGACCGGGCCCAGCTGCAGCCCGGCAGGCTGGTGATGAATACGCCCTCGCTCGATCGATGGATCGTTCAGCTTTCCAAAGTCTCTTTCCGCCCGGTGATCAAAAACAGCGTCAGGGGAGTAGCCCCTGCTGTTCTGTCGGTGGAACCCTCGGGTGAGGAGCTGAACCGAAGCATCAAATTCAACGGCACGATTCCAATCACAGGAGATCCCAAGTCGGAGGTTGTTGCTGCTCTCTCGGGAGAGAATCGCCCGCTGCAGCTCGACCGCTATATTTCCTCCAACTCCGCCGGCTTTGCCCTGTTCCGGTTGGCACCCCGGCTGGCACCCCCGAGCTCCGTGCCGGACACCACTCGGCTCGATTCACTGCTAATCAACGACCGGGTGCTGTATGCCAAACTGGCCCGCACCATGGATCCCGAATTTGCCATGGTGATGTACGCCGAATCGGGCTTCCTCTCGGTGGGCGAACACCTGTTCATCCGGATGCTCAGCGACCGGAATGCCCTTATTTCGCAACTCAACGGGCTCGCGAGGGAGGGGTACCTGCAGCGTCGCGAGGGCACCTGGCTGGCCCACGGATCGGTGCTTGCCAAACTGATCGGCTCCGAACTCAGCAGTTTCCGCGACTACTACATCGATATCACCGGGAATGCAGCAGTGGTCTCGCAGAGAAAAGGCCTGGCTGAAACGATAGGTACAGACCGGGGGCGGCGACGGGTGATCTATTACGACCAGGATTTCAGAAATATCCGGCAAAACCTGCCCGATGAACTCAGCGGTTTTTTCTTTGCCAACACCGAGTTTTATCCATTTATAAGTTCATTTCTGGCACCTGACAACTATGTAAAAGCGATCACCTCGCGATTTGACCTGCTGGCCGCCACACTGCAACTGGATGAGGCAGGCCGCAACCTTGCCTTCAACCTGCATACCTACAGCAGGGCGGAAAGCGAACGGCCCTATGAGGAAAAGTGGTTCTATCCGACCGGCGGTGCGGGGCTGTCGGGCGAACCCGTCTTGTCCGACATTGGCGGGAGCAGCCGGGATGAAGTGATCTTTGCACTGGAGGGCGGATCGGTCTACGGACTGGCCGCTGACGGTACTGTCGTCTTCCGGGTCAATACGGAGGGTGAGCGCCCGGTCGGCTCCCCAATCGTCTATGACTGGTACGGAACCGACCAGAATGTGGTGCTGCTGGCGGCCGGCAACAGGATCTACGGCTGGAACGACACCGGCGCGATGCTTCCCAAGTTTCCCTTTGAGCTGCCCGAACAGATCACCACCCGCCCGATCATCAACGACCTGAACCGCGACGGCCTGCCCGAAGCGATTGTGACCACCGCCGATCGCCGCATTCACGTGCTCGACGGCCGGGGTGAAGATATCGACGGCTGGCCGGTGACCACCAACTCGATTGTAGACCGACAGCCGACGGTTCAGCATTTCGACGGGTCCAGAACCGTAATCGCCTACTCAGAAAATACCGTCCACGCCTGGTTCGCCGACGGTGTCCCCCGTTCGGGCTACCCGAAATTCATCAATGCCAATTTCAACGGTTCCCCCTATATCCACCGGGACCATATTCTCGGCAACGCCGCCGACGGCTATCTCTATGCGGTTGGAGAAGAACAGCTATTTGCCGACTCACTGGATATCTACAGTACACTGACCGACACCGTGGATATCGAAGCGGTCTACGTCTCCAACAGTGCACTGACAGGCAGCCCCTCTGTCCGCCGGCTGACGGTGATCCGGGACGAGAGCACCATCCGTGAAAATATGATTCTGACCATGAGCAGCAACGGATCGGTCTTTCTGCTCAGCGAAGACGGTCGGCTGCGGTTCACCGAGAGCATGGGCGAGCCCAGCGCCACCGATTTCTCCCCCTTCGTCACCGATATTAACAGCGACGGTACCCTTGAGCTGATTGCGCTTTCACGGTACGGCGGTCGGCTTTACGCCTGGCAGGTAAATGACGGGGAGCGCATACGAAACCTGCCCACTGCTTTTATGCAATACCCGGTAATCGCCGATCTCGACGGGGACGGCACCAAGGAGCTGATCGCCCAAACCCGCGACGGTGTGCGCTGCTGGTCGATTTATGGCAGGAAAGTGGCAAGCAGCGTTGATCAGGATTAGTTTCGTTTCCACATTATATACTATCAATCATTCGTGCTAAAATCCAAATGTTCAAAATCCTAAACGGATCAGTTCCATTCCGTTTTATCAAGCTTTAATCAGATATATCAATCATAAACTTCGGAAACGGATATGATAAACTTACCTATTGTTTCAGTTTCGGATTTGGTTCATTCGTGCTTCGGATTTACCCTTTGTAGTCTCCTGCCTCCCTCTATAGTATGTCCGCCAGCGTTTCCCTGACGTAGGGAAAATCAAACGCAAATCCGTTTTCCA
>JAWVYR010000064.1:0-10077 GCA_033722635.1 Balneolaceae bacterium
ACCTGGTACCACCGCTCCTGCTGGTTCGGCCCGGGCACCTTGTCCACGATGAAGGTGCCCGGGCTTCCCACCTCCAGGTTGTCGATATCGGCGGGATTCCAATCGATCTCGTACTGGAAATAGGCATTGTTCTGTTCCACGATCGACGGTGTGACCAGCCCCTCGGTATCCGGCCGGTTGGTCACCGCCCGCTTGTCACCCTCGTTGAGCGGGGTATTGCCGTCGTGATAGCCGTACATGCGGTGAAATCGTTCGTGGAGCGGTAGGTTTGATACCTGCTGCTCACCGAAATAGACGAAGTCGTCGTTGGAGGGATCCTCCTGGATCGCGGCAAATTCCTCGCTGCCCGACCCAAACACGGTCTCCATCGCATCGATAAAATCACTGAACAACGCGCGCTCATTGCGGCCCCCGATTCCCCCGCTGTTGGGCGCACCGTCCAGGCCCACATCCTCCAGGGCCCGGTTTTGGTTGGAGAACTGGCCTTCCGGGGCTGGAGGCGGCACCGGCAGGTAGGAGCGCGGCTGGCCGGTCAGGTTGTCGACCTCCAGGTCCTCCGGCCTGCGCGCCAGCCCATCCTCGCTGTTGGTCTTGAAGTTGGGCACCACATCCTCCGAAACCACTCCGATGTCGATGAAGATCTTTCCGTCGTAGTCCGCCAGGTCGGACGGGAAGGGCTGTCTTCCGCCGGGCAGGATGGTCTGCACCCAGAACTCCAGGAACTCGATGTTGTTCTGAGTCAGGTCTTCCTGGCCGGAGGGCAGCGTCACCGTCATGCCTCCCCAGGTGCGCTCCGGTTCATTATCCAGCAGATTCCCGAGGTCCAGGTTGTAGTTGTAGGGGCCGCGCGTCTGCGGATCATAGTATAGATCCAGGGTGGTGATGAAGTTTTCCTCCGTCAGTACGTCGCGGTTCGGAAAGACGTCGGTCACCGCCACCCGCTGCGATTCGGGCGTATCCTGCACGCCGCCCAGGATATCATTTACATTCTGCGGTATCGCGTACCAGGCAAACTGGGACCGCAGATCGGAACGGGCGATTTTGTCGCTCAGGGTGTTGGCAGGAAGCTGCGGGGAATTGCCGTTGAAAAAGACCTGGTCGGGCGCATAGCCCGGCACAGCCGCCGGTGCAGCCGCCAGGTTCCACCGCAGGGGATTCATAAAATTGAGGCTGATATCCGACCCTTCGAAATCGTCGATGAAAACCAGGCCGTTCTCCTCGTCGTTGAACAGTTCTCCCCGGTCAATCGCATCGCTCACGGCGTTGGTCTGCACCACGCTGGGCCGCAGCTGGGCGAACTCGCCGCTGAGGTTGAAAGAGGATTGCTCGCGGGTCTGCAGCAGTGGGAAACTGTCGATCAGCCGGGTCATCCAGGGCAGATCGAAATTGGCGTTGGCATCAAAACCGATCACGGAGTTGTTGATCGGCTCGTCGCCGATCCTGATCTTGTCCTGCAGCGGCCGCTCTTTCAGCTGGAAAAAGGTGGAGCCCAGGCGGATGTCGCGCGAAACACGGTATTCCGCCCGCAGGCCGGTAAAGGTTTTTCGCTCGATCTGCGCAAACTGGTTGTTTTCGTAATCGATGCGGATCTCCTGGCCCTTCTGCAGGTAACGGTCGTTTAGTATCGTCACATTCCCCACCGAGTAGTCGACCGTGTAATCGGTCCCCTCCTGCAGCTCCCGCCCGTTCGCATAGACGTTGACGGAACCTTCGACCAGCGAGATCCCCAGGTTGTAGCTGTCGGAGATACTTCCCCGGGAGTTGCCCTCAAGGCGATAGAAGTTATCCTTCGAGAGCTGCGAGGCATTCACTTTTTTCTCATCGTAGAGCTCCGAGAAGGTGATATCATCGATCTCTGCCTGGCTCAGGCTGGTGGTTGAGAGCAGGTCGCTGATGCGGGATCCGAACGGCTCCAGGAAGGGAAAGATGATGCGGCCCGCCGTGGGATCGAGCGTGCCGGTGCTGAAATCGATCTTGTTGTCGGGATTCAGCCCTCCCTGGGTATCCACCCGGTCCAGTCCGAGATCCTGCAGGAGGATGGTACTGCGTTCCGGAAGGTTGCTCTGGGGCACGTTGGGCTCGGTAAACTTGATATCGATCTCCAGCCCGTCCTGCGTGAGATTGGTGGATCCCAGCCCGTAGATATTCTTCATCATCAGATCCCAGGCCTTGTTGGTGGTGGTTACATTCTGGGGCCGTATCAGTTTCAGGAAGATCCGGTTGCCTCCGCCCTGGCTGACATCCCCGACGCTCACCGACTGACCGGTCTGGGCATTGAGATATTTCATCGACACCGCCAGCGCCTGGCGCGAGCCCAGGTTGCGCTTCAGGGTGATATACCCCAGCGGACGGTTCAGTTCATAATCCACCCCTTCCTGCAGCGGGATAAAATAGCCTTCCACAAACTCCGACGGGTCGACCCCGAGATCGGCTGCCGAAACGCCCCGGGAGGGATCCCGAAAGGGATCCAGCGTGGCATCGGCGAAGGGATCGTTCTGATCATCAGGGGGATTGAAGGTGCCGTCGACGTTTTCCACCACGCCGAGATCCACCAGTGCGATCGCCTGCCGCTCCCCCTCGAACGATTGGGAGGACTCACGAAGCACCCATACATTCACCTCGGTAAGCTGCAGCGCCTGCCCGAACTGCTGGGGATTCGACATGTTCTCCTCAAACTGCTGGCGGGTGAAGAAGTCCAGGAAAAAGTGGCGATCATTTTCATAATCGGTCGGTTGAATCGAGATCCGCTGCTCCTGCGATCCCCCGGTGATGGTTTGGGTGTTGCCCTGCCCCTCCTGCTGCGAGAGCACGGAGGTAAGGGTCAGCGGACCCATCTGGGCGACCGATTTTACCCCGAACAGGGCGCTTCCGCCCCGGATGAGTGAGTTCCCGGTCTCCATCGAGACGTTCCCCATCTCGATACGCTGCAATATCTCGTCGTCATAGCCCTGGTAAATGATGTTCAGTCTATTTTGAAAGTCGAACGGCCGCTCGGTATCCCAGTCGGTCTGGATGGAGAGTTTGTCGCCGATCGTCCCCTGGATGTTCAGCTTCAGGTTCTGACCGAAGGTCGGATCCACCTGGGTTTGCTGGTCGGGCGGGATCTCCGGATTCTCGGTTTTCTGTATCGAGGCCCCGAGATTGAGGTTGGCAGTGCCATTTACCCGCAGGTTAACCTCCGGTTTGCCGAAGATCGTGGTGAAAGCCGATTGATCCCCGGCGGGGATATCCAGTTTAAAATCGAGTATTCCCCGTTCGGGCTGCCTCCGGTTTTCAAACTCCCTGATCAGCTCGTTCCAGTTCTCCCGGATGCTGCGTTCTTTGTGCCGGGCGGCATATTCCTCAAAATCCATGATGTAGGGCAACGCCACCGTCAGGTCAAAAAGCATCCGGGTGCTCCGGTAAAAACCGAGGGAATCCCGTTCGATGATCAGGCGCTCATCCTTCAGGTGAATGTAGTAGAACCCCGAAACCGGGACGGGAAAGGGATAGGCCACGGCGGAGGGGGCGGAGAAAAACGGCAGGGAGTCCCCTTGTGCTGAAAAAAGGGTGGTGTCGGAGAGCGACCCGCCGCCGGACCCCTCCTGGGCCCGGGCATCGGGCAAACCGGTTGCGAGGCAACTTAGAAGCAGCCCGCTCAGCAGTATATAGATACGGATCGGTCGACGCGGCACAAGCCCGTGATGATTTTCGGTTTCCGGTAGTACTATTCAAAAAATCAAAAAGACAGTAGCGGTAGATGTGTGCTATATGCTGACCTGGGCTTTGTTAGCTTGTTCTTTTGACCAATTGTCGGGAAATGATAATAAAATTTAGATCGATTTGTTGAAAGTCTTCACGGTTAAAAATGAATAACTGCGCAGAAACGCCGTTATTTTGTAAAGATGCATTATAGGCCTAATTTAGGGTGAGTTCAAATTCCCACACGGCATGAAAAAAATACTGAACAACCTTCAGCTCGATGTTCTCAGGAGGCATATCGGCCCCTTCCTGTTTTGTTTCCTGACGATCATGTTCCTGCTGCTGATGCAGTTTCTGATACTGCATATCGAAAAGCTGGTGGGCAAAGGGCTGCCGCTGGGCGTCATCATCGAGCTGGTGTTGACCAACCTGGCCTATATGGTGGTGCTGGCCGCCCCGATGGCGGTACTTGTTGCCACCCTGATGGCGTTCGGGAAATTTTCGGAGATGAATGAGCTGACGGCCCTGCGGGCGGCCGGGGTCAATCCCTTCAAGGTGATCAGCCCTGTGTTAACACTCGGGGTGCTGCTTTGCCTGTTCCTGGTCTGGTTCTCCAACGATGTGCTGCCGGATGCGAACCACCGCGCTCATTCCATGTGGATCGATATTCGGTTGAAAAAACCCGGGTTCGACCTCCAGGAAAACCAGTTTTACAAGGGGATCGACGGCTACACCTTCTTGGTGAAGGAGGCCCCTGCAGAAAGCGACTCGCTCTATGATGTGACCCTTTTCCAGGAGCTGCGACAGGATGAAGCATACATCAAGGCGAAGCGGGGATACCTGCAGAGCGAGGCGGACCGGCAGTCGATGACCCTTTTTCTGAATGATGGGTCGATCTACCGGGAGTTCTACCGTTCCTCGGACAACCGGCAGGTAGTCGAGGAGACCCGGTTCGACCGGTACCGCATCACCTTTGACCTGTCCAGCCTCTCCTTCTCACGCTCGAACCCCGACCAGCACTCCCGCAACGACCGGACGATGAATGTGCAGGCGATGGCGGCGGTGGTCGATTCCCTGGAGCGAAAAATCGATGAGGAGAGGAAGAAAGTCTACAGCCAGGCCGATAATTACAGCGTGGAGATCGATTCCACCGTCCTTTTTACCGAACCCGACCAGCCCGGGTACCGGTACCGCTCCTACCGGGATTCCGACCCCCAGCCCCCGGTACAGCGCGACTACCTGGTGCTAAACGGGATGGAGCTGCGAGGCGAACAGAACCAGGTGCAGAATGCGGCGCTCCAGGAGCTGCGCGATTACCAGGCGAAGATCGAGAACCTGCACACCAACGTCGAATGGCGCCAGAAACGGGTCGCCCGCTACCTGGTTGAGATTCACAAGAAATTTTCCATCCCGTTTGCCTGCATCATCTTCGTCCTTATCGGGGCCCCGATCGGCATGATGACCCGCAAAGGGAACCTGGGCTACGCGGCGCTCATCAGCGTCGGCTTTTTGACCTTCTACTGGATCTCCATCATACAGGGCGAGAAGCTGGCCGACCGGCTCTTCATCTCCCCTTTCATGGGAATGTGGTTCTCCGACATCGTGCTGGGTATCGCGGGGCTCTATCTGACCCTGCGGATCTGCACCTCCTTCAGCATCTCCAAGCTCTGGAAAAACCATGTTTAAGAAGATCGACCGCTATATCGTCCTCCGGCTCGCGGTTATCAGTTTTTTTGTACTGGCGGTGCTCATTTTCATCTTCATCGTGATCGATTTCTCGGAAAACAGCGATGATTTTACCGACCAGGGGGCCACCATGGCGGAGATCCTCGGACAGTACTACCTCAACTATATACCGGAAATGACCCGGCTGGTGATACCGATGGCGGTCTTCGTGGCCTGCATCTACCTGACCGGGCAGATGACCGAACGCCTCGAGATCGTAGCGCTGAAAGCGGCTGGGGTCAGCCTCTACCGGCTGATCATGCCCTACCTGTTCTTCGGCTTTGTCTGCGCGGGGCTGATCAGCTACCTGGATGGATTTGTGATACCCGATGCCAACGCGGAGCGGATCAAGTTTGAGAGGAAATATATCTCGAAGAAAAACAGGCAGGTCGACCGCAACAAAATATACCGGCAGGAGTCAGCCAACAGCATCTTCAAGTTCAATTTCTTCAACCTGAGCGACACCGTCGCCTACAACGTGGACATTGTCGAATTTGGAGAGGACAGCATCAAATCGACGGCGAGTGTCGACCGGATGATCTGGAACGGCCAGAAACAGCTCTGGCACCTGGTCCGCTTCCGCAAGAAAGTCTTTGAACCCGGCGGCTTCAGGGAGATCAATGCCGATACCGTGGACACGGTGATCAACATCCTGCCCCGCGACCTGGCACGCACCACCTCCGATATCTACCAGCTGACCTACCCGGAGGCACAGAACTATATCGCTTCGATCGAGCGGAGCGGGGCCGGGCGGGTCAACCTGCCCAAGGTGCAGTTTTTCGGCCGACTGGTCTATCCCTTCTCCATCATCGTGGTGACGATCGTGGGGTTTTCGCTGGCGGCGGAGCGGAGACGCGGGGGCAAGGGATTCTATATCGCCGCGGGCCTCACCATCAGTTTCCTCTACCTGGCCTTCCTGAAGATCGCCGAACCGTTCGGTGCCTCGGGAGAGCTCACGCCGGTCTCGGCCGCACTGCTGCCCCATCTCTTCTTCCTGGTGGTGGGCGTGGGTATCCTGCTCTTTACCAAAAAATAAAGTAGCCGGATCAACTTACCGAGTAGTTGGGGGCTTCCTTGGTGATCTGGACCGAGTGGGGATGGCTCTCCCGGTAGCTGGCCGCCGAAATCTTCACAAACTCGGCCCGCTGCAGCTCACGGATGTTAGCCGCTCCCACATATCCCATTGCGGCCCTCAATCCCCCCTCCATCTGGTGCACCACTTCCGAGAGGTATCCCTTGTAGGGTACGCGTCCCTCGATCCCCTCCGGCACCAGCTTTTTGATATCATCTTCCACATCCTGGAAATAGCGATCCTTCGACCCCTTCTGCATCGCCCCGATGCTTCCCATGCCGCGGTAGGATTTGTACTTGCGCGATTCATAGATCACCGTCTCGCCGGGACTCTCATCCACCCCGGCAAACATCGATCCCATCATCACCGCGTCGGCACCGCCGGCCAGCGCCTTGGGGATATCCCCGGTCTGTTTGATCCCTCCGTCGGCGATCAGCCCGACCCCCTCTTCGCGGGTGTAGTCGGCCACCTCCAGGATCGCGCTGAGCTGGGGCACGCCCACGCCGGTCACCACCCGGGTGGTGCAGATCGATCCCGGACCCACTCCCACCTTGATGATATCCGCGCCCGATTCGACCAGCGCCTCCGCCGCACTCCGTGTGGCGATATTGCCGGCGATCAGGATCAGCTCCGGGAAGGCTTCTTTGATATTCTTCACCATCTCCAGCACCCCCTCGGAATGGCCGTGGGCGGTATCCACGGTCACCAGGTCCACGCCGGAGTCGACAAGCGCCTGCACCCGCTCCATCGTCTCGCCGGTGACCCCTACGGCCGCTCCCACCCGCAGCCGCCCCATATCATCCTTGCAGGCGTTGGGGAAATTCATCTTTTTCTCGATATCCTTGAAGGTGATCAGCCCCACCAGCTTGTTCTCCCCATCCACGATCGGGAGCTTCTCCACCTTGTATTTCTGCAGGATTTTCTCAGCCTCCTTCAGGGTGGTGCCCTCACCGGCGGTCACCAGGTTCTCCCGGGTCATGATCGACTTGAGCTTCTTGTCGACGTAGTATTCGAACCGCAGGTCGCGGTTGGTGACGATGCCCACCAGGGTGTTGTCATCCTCCACGATGGGGATCCCGCCGATCTTGTGTTTCTTCATCAGGGAACGGGCTTTGCGGACGGTGGCATCCTCGGTGAGGGTGATCGGGTCGACGATCATGCCGCTCTCGCTGCGCTTGACCATCCGCACCTGGTCGGCCTGATCCTCGATCGACATGTTTTTATGCAGCATGGCGATCCCCCCCTCGCGGGCCAGCGCGATCGCCAGCCGGTATTCCGAGACGGTATCCATCGCGGCGCTCATCACGGGGAGTTTCAGGGTGAGGCCCGGAGCGATCTCTATGCTGGTATCGACCTCCCGGGGCAGTGTTTCGGAGTAGCCGGGCACCAGCAACACGTCGTCGTAGGTCAGCCCCTGTCTTGATATTCGTTCGAAAGGCGAGGTGGACTTGTACATAATCGGCAACCTGAAATATTCTGCTTTACATTTTGGTTAAGATACAAAAAAGGCAGGCGAAGTGCTTAATGGAATTTACCCTCAAACCGGCGGGCGCCTGCTTGAATTCTTAACGTTTGGAATCGAATATTATCCGACCCCGTTTATCGGAACCGCTTACAGGAACGAGCCACCGGATAGACGGATGAGAGGTGCTTTGCAGTATAATCTTGAGGGTTTATATTGGTTATCGGGACTGCTTTTAATAGGGTTCTTTCTCTAATACCTATTAAGCTTTTTTATCTAATTGAGAGAATACTATGGCAAAATCATTTCAAGAATTACGTAAAACGTCAAAACAAGAATTAATTAAAGAGTATGATTAAAAAGCTACGTATACAAGCGCTGGACTTAGTTTTTTGGCTGATGAAATTCAACGTAGAGAGAATCAAGAAGCAAATGATAGAATCGTTAAACTAACTGCTCAAATGAGAAATTTAACTATAACTATTACCTTTTTGACAATTGTTAATGTTATAGTTCTGATCTTAGATAAACTATCTTAAAAGCCTAATAAGCGCTTAAAGCGGATAGGGCTCCCACCTACGCCAGGGTTCATCCACATTAGCTACCAGCAAAGTCGGGCATCGGTGGGCACAGCATTTTTTCAACTTTACCAAGTTCCATCGTACATTTATACCTAATCAACGTTTTGGTGCCTGCCGGTTAAGCACAAGGGCGTTAGCTGTAGTTGAAACAAGATCCGTAAAATTTACGTAGCTTTTCGACAGTGGCATTTCGTAATTCATATCAAGGGCTGCTGTTCAGCTTGTTATTCATCATTCCTCAGTTTTGTGGAGCCCAAGCCGTACAGGCTGAAAAATTCAAGTTTACTGTAGACTCCCTGGCTTCGAGGAATTTATTCAGTGGAAGTATCTTAGTAGGGATTGATTCATCAGTCGTTTTTTATCATTCAGCAGGCTTCTCCAGCAGAAATCCCCGTCAACCTATCAACAGGAACACAACCTTTGAGATAGCATCCCTTACCAAACAATTTACAGCGGCATTGATTTTAAAATTATTTGAAGAAAGAGTTCTTTCACTTCACGAACCCATGGGCAAGTACCTTAAATGGTATCCCCGTAACTACAAAGACTCAATTACTATCCACCAGCTATTAACTCACCAATCCGGCATCCCGAACTATACAGATCTTACAGAATGGCCCTCCCTTTCAACGCAACAGTTCGGGAAAAAGACTTTTGTAAAACAACTGTTTGCCGGCAAACCTCTGCAATTCATTCCGGGTTCTGACTTCTCATACAGCAATTCGAATTACTATTTACTTGGACTCATCGCTGAAGAAATTACCAAAAAACCATACGGGACATTACTTAAAGAGTACTTTTTTACTCCACTTAAAATGAGCAACAGTGGTGTTTTAGCAGGAAAGGATCATGCTGAAATTAAATTGGCAATAGGTTATGAACGACTTCCGAACGGTTTTATCGAGAAAGCGCCACACCAACATTATTCGACTGCTTTTGCCGTCAGTGGATTATATTCAACACCCGAAAATTTATTTACCTGGAGTAACGCGCTCTCACATAACAAGATCTTGCCAGACTTAATCCAAAGCATGATGATGACTCCCCATTCAAATAATTATGGATACGGATTGGTCATCTCCTATGCGAATTCCGGAGAGATAGCTACAGTAATTCGCAATCCATTTTCTAAAGCAGCCGATAAGACCGGCAAAAAACTTAGGCTGGTTTGGCATTGGGGGTCAAACCCAGGATACAATTCTCTTTTTCTTAAAATCCCAGAAAAGCAGATAACCCTTATCATTCTCGAAAATTTAACTCAGCTTGATAGCAAACCTCCAACATTGATACCGGATCTGGCTGAAAAAATAATTCCTGTCTTTTTAAATTGAGAAACTTCAGCTAACAAGCGCTTCAAGGCTGACGCATCTCCCACCTACCCCAAGGTTTACTCAGCGTAGTTACCAGCATCGGTGGACCCAGCGCCATTTCAACTTTACAAAGTTCCATCGTACATTCTTAAATAATCAATGTTTTGGTTCCCGCCGGTTAAGCGGTGGGCCGTTATACCATTTTTCAGATGTCAACAACTTGGAAAAACTTAGTAGATAAGCTTC
>JAWVYR010000065.1:0-10026 GCA_033722635.1 Balneolaceae bacterium
CAGGAAGTGGTAAAGAGAATTATCCGTGAGTTTCTGAAAAACAAGGGGACTAAACTGCTGAAGAATCTATTCGACAAAGACGGGAAAAATTAAGCATTATGAATCTTGAATCGGCATCCTGCCGACTGCAGTCCGCCACTTTGGATGGATGCCATGGTGCTACCCGGATTTGGATTCAATCCCATTATCCTATTTCTTCAATTTGAGCAGACAGAATCGTATTTTCCCTCGGCACGAATCACTTTCAAAATCCGTTGTACACCAACAGCAGCAGCGTACAAATTCCGACTATTTTCTATGAAAGACCTTCATATTCACAACTCACTTAGCCGGGAAACGGAGAAGTTTGAACCGAACGAGGAGGGATTTGTCGGTATGTATGTTTGCGGGCCTACCGTCTATGGTGATCCCCACCTGGGACATGCCAAAAGCTACGTCTCTTTCGATATTGTGGTCCGTTACCTACGATACCTCGGATACAATGTCCGCTACGTGCAGAATATCACCGATGTGGGGCATCTGACCGATGACGCCGACCAGGGGGAGGACAAGCTGGAAAAGCAGGCCCGTATCGAACAGCTGGAGCCGATGGAGATCGCCGAGAAGTACACCTACAACTACTTTCGAGACATGGACAAGCTGGGGGTTGAGCGGCCCGATATCTCTCCCCGTGCCACGGGTCATATCACCGAACAGATCCAGATGGTTGAACAACTGCTGGAAAACGGATGCGCCTATGAGGCCGACGGCAACGTGTACTTTGATGTGGATGCCTTCGAGGAATATGGCAAATTGAGCGGCCGGGATGTGGAGGAGCAGCAGGCCGGCACCCGGGTCGAGACCGCCGGCGACAAGGAGTCTCCGGAGGATTTTGCACTATGGAAAAAAGCGGAAGAGGGACACATCATGCGGTGGCCTTCGCCCTGGGGCGAGGGCTATCCTGGCTGGCACCTGGAGTGTTCGGTAATGTCGACCAAGTACCTGGGAGAAAATTTCGATATTCACGGAGGCGGGCTCGACAACATTTTCCCGCATCACGAGTGCGAGATCGCCCAGAGTGAATGCGCATACGGCCGCCCCTTTGCCAACTACTGGATGCATAACAATATGGTTACCCTGGAGGGGCAAAAGATGGGGAAATCGCTCGGCAATGCGATCACCCTGGACAATTTCTTCAAAGGTGAACATGAACTGCTCTCCCGCGCCTGGGATCCGATGGTGATTCGTTTTTTCCTGCTGCAGAGCCACTATCGCAGCACCACCGACTTCTCAGAGGAGGCGCTTGACGGGGCGGAAAGCGGACTGAAGAATCTCCATGACATGCTCCGGCTGATTGCCGACACCGAATCCGGTTCCGCCGAACGATACCCGGTCGAGGAACTGAAGCAGCAGCTGGAAGCAAAGATGAACGAGGATTTCAACACAGCCGAATCCCTTGCGGTGCTGTTCAAAAAACTGAAGGAGGTGCGCAGGAAGATCAACGATGATACCGTACCCTCCAATCTCGATGAACTCCACTCCTTTCTGCATGACTTTGTGGATGGGGTGCTGGGCATCTGGCCGGAAGAGAAAAGCCAAACGGATGATAAAACCCGGGAGCTGGTCGAACTGCTGATCGATCTTCGCAACAAAGCCCGAAAGGATAAAAATTTCGACCTCTCGGACCGGATACGCGACCGGCTCCAGGAGATCGGCGTCCAGTTGATGGACAAACCGGAAGGCACGGAGTACAAGATTGAGTAAAACGCGAGACGTCAAACGTGAAAAAGCTAGACGTTGGACCCCGGACGTTTACTCTACCAAACTATAGCGTTGTAAAACCAGACGAGCTATACGCGTAATTTGAATTAAACTGTCCAACGGTCAATTTATCAATCTATCTAAAGGACTGAATGACTTTGTTCCCAATTCCTAATTCATAATTCATAATTCAAAATTTGTAGTGACCTCTCCTCTCTACTTTCATCTTTATCCTATTGTTATGTACCTTTCCAGCCGAAATCAATTCGATTCACCCAGCTAGCTATGCAATCGACCGATTACTTTGTTTGGGATGCCGACCGGGTACTTCTCGACCTCGGATTTTTTGAACTTCGCTGGTATTCCCTGCTGTTCATGCTGGCGTTTCTTATCGGTTTTTTCATCGAACGGAAGATGTTCAAGGATGCGGGTCGAAAAGAGGAGGATGTGGAACGGCTGCTCCTTTATGTACTGATCGCCACCGTGGTGGGAGCCCGCCTCGGCCATGTGATCTTCTACGACCTCGGTTACTACCTCAGGCATCCCGCCGAGATCCTTGCAGTATGGCACGGGGGGCTGGCCAGCCACGGTGCGGCTGTCGGCATTCTCTATGCGATGTACCTGTTTGTGAAACAATACCGTAACATGACCTACCTATGGCTGGCCGACCGGGTGGTGACGGTCGTGGCCCTGGCAGGTGCGTTTATCCGGACCGGGAATTTTTTCAATTCAGAAATTATCGGCCGGGCTACCGACCTTCCCTGGGCGGTTGTTTTTGCTAAGGTGGATATGATACCCCGGCATCCTACGATGTTGTATGAAGCGCTGCTGAGTCTGGGCGTATTCATCCTGCTGTGGGTGGTCTACCGGCGTTACAACAACCATCCACCCGAAGGGTCGCTCTTCGGCCTTTTTCTCTCGCTGCTTTTTGGCGGTCGATTATTGCTCGAGTTCTCAAAGGTCCCCCAGGCGGGATTCGCCGCGGATTGGATATTGAACATGGGACAGCTGCTGAGTATTCCCCTGATTGCGATCGGGCTCTGGCTGATTTTTTCAAAGGTGGACTGGGGGAAAAATACCGAAAGCGATCAGTGATCTAAGGGCTCTTTAAGTCTAAAAGGCGATGCCGGTGCGCAAGCCGAGGATCAAAGCATTATCCAGAGAGGGTTCCATATTGGGGTTGATTACATACTGCATGTCCCACTGTAGATTCAGGTGATCCCCAAGGGCAAACAGGTAGGTTGCCTCGATACCGGTTTCGGCCTTTTCACTGGCCTCCCCCGCCGCTTCCAGCGAATCACGGTAACGACTGCTGTTGACCGCATAGGCTACCGCTATACCCAGCTTGTCGTTGCTTCGCTTCCGGAACAACCCGGTGTAAACCAGTCCGCCCCCTGCATAACCGCCCAGCCGGTTGATAGCCTCATTAGCCAATCCGAAACGAAAAAAACCGGACAGTCCCTGTGGACTTTCTACTGATTCGCGGTAAAGGGAAACGTCGCCCAACAGATAGATCCCCCTGTCACGGTGGAGCAAACCGTCAGCGTCGATCCAACCCTCCCGGTCTTCGGTATAGAGCCATCCGCCGACTGCCACCTTGAATCGATATTCGCTGGTTTCATCCCTGCTGAGAAAACGCCGCATCCGGCCATGTCGGCCGGTCCCCATCGACTTTTGTTTGCCATCAGCGATAAAACTGAGCTCTGTTGCCAGCAACAATCCGTCATTCTCTCTGAATAATATTTTGGTGCCGCTGGTGTTTGCGGGATTGGATGGTATGCCGTCCAGTACGGCTGTCTTCAGAACCAGACCCTCCCAAATATTCCATTTCAACCGTCCGCCAAACGATGTCAGTGGAAAAATCGAAGGTCCCAAAACACCGCTGTTTCCGAATGCCGCCCCGATACCGTGGGAGCTGTTTAAAAACAGCTGTCCGGTGTCGTTGACATCGAACTCCGAATTCAGATCGTACAGCCCTACCAGGATTGAGCTTCGCAAGCCCCGTATCATCTGATGATACCAGATCTCATAAAACCGCCATGATTCATCCGCTTCGATATTGCTGGCCACCTGGAAATCACCCACCAGATCTGCCGACAGGTCACCGCCCTGATTCGCCAGCCCGTACAGGTATAGAACACCGCCGTCGATTCCCAGGCTCTTTTTCATATCGATTCTCAGTTCCAGATCCAGGTTGTCCATGAACCGTACACCGGTGTCCCGGCCGCCTCGTATATTGGAGAGCAGATCAACCGTATAGGTCAGTGTTGGATCTACTCCCTCTATGAAACGATTCTGTGCCTCGGCAGGCTGCAACTGGTAGAAAACCGTGACCAGAATCAATACCGCGGGAAATAATTTTCGCTCCATACTGTGGAATTGGCTGATCAGGAATTAAATTTAGACAAAGCTAATTTTTATATGGCATGATATAATAATTTCGAGGAACTATTAGGCATTAAAAATATTTGCAAATATACCAATAAGGGAATGATCCTTTCCAATTCAATAAGTGGATAATTCTATGAACATAAAATTCGGTACTGATGGGTGGCGTGCAATCATTGCAAAAGATTATACATTCGACAACCTGACGATCGTCACCAAGGCGACCGCCCGGTGGATGATGGAGGAACAGGTAACCGATAACGGCGTCGTGATCGGGTACGACGCTCGTTTCCAGGGCCGCGCTTTTGCAGAACATGTAGCCGGCGTATTTGCTGAGCTGGAGATCCCTGTCAAGCTGGCTGATGATATCGCTCCCACACCTGCGGTAAGCTGGGCGGCTCAGCACTATGATGCTGTAGGTATTGTGATCACCGCCAGCCATAACCCTCCCGAATACAACGGTTTCAAGATCAAGGCACCTTTCGGCGGACCTGCCACACCGGATCAGATCGCCGAGGTGGAAAGCAGGATGGAACAGCTGAATCATTCTCTGGATATCAAAGATCTTGCTCACTACAAGAAAAACGAACGTGTTGAGGAGATCGAGCTCACCGACCAGTACCTGAATGTACTCAAAGAAAGTCTCGACCTGGAAGCGATAAAGAACAGCGGCATACGGCTTGCTCATGATCCGATGTATGGGGCTGCACAGGGATTGTTGCGAACCCTGCTGGGCAAAAACCAGGTGCTGGAGATCCACGGTGAGTTCAATCCTAGTTTCCGGGGGGTACCTCCCGAGCCGATTGAGAAAAATCTGTTGGAACTACCGGAAGTGATCCGGAAACACGACTGTGCAGTTGGACTGGCCAATGACGGCGATGCCGACCGTATCGGCATGTTTGACGAGCAAGGCCATTTCGTGGATTCCCACCAGATGCTTTCCCTGCTGGTCAAATATCTCTCGCAGGATAAAGGGCTCGAGGGTGACGTGGTCAAAACCTTCTCCACCACCCATATGCTCGACAAGATGGCCCGCAAGTACGAGTTACCGATTGAGACCACACCGATCGGGTTTAAATATATTGCGGAAAAGATGGTCGATGGGGATGTGCTGGTCGGAGGAGAGGAGTCAGGCGGATTGGCTGTAAAGGGGCATATTCCCGAGCGGGACGGACTCTATATCGGCCTGCTGATCACCGAAATGGTGGTGAAATCGGGACACAAACTCAGCGAGCTGGTTAGCGAACTCTATGACGAATTCGGCCCGCACTATTTCGACCGCAACGACCTCCACACCAGCGATGAAAAGAAAAAGGCGATGATGAAATATTGTGAAGGCAAGAATTACACCGAAATAGCGGGTAAAAAAGTAGTCGACTGGCAGTTTACCGACGGAGTCAAACATATCCTTGAGGATGATTCCTGGCTCTTGGTCCGCCCCTCCGGCACCGAGCCGGTGCTGCGTATCTACGCGGAGGCCTCTACGGAAGAACAGGCCCGGGCGATGACCGAGGATGCCACTACAACCGTTAACGATCCGAAAATTTTTGCCTGACTGTACATTTTGGGATGAAGCAACATCACTCCCCTTCCATGCCCATATGAGCAGTGTGGCGCCATCAGGGGCGTAATTTATTTTCTTTTCAATTTTCTGTTCGCCCCTTACATTTACTCCTATGAATTTGCTACAGCATCCGGCCTTTGATGTCTTTCTCTATGCCCTGATCACCGCGGTAGCTACCGGGCTGGGTGCCGTACCCTTTTTCCTCTTTAAAAAACTCACCCGTAAGTGGCTCGGAATCTCCAACGCTATCGCCGCGGGACTGATGCTTGCTGCCAGCTTCGGTCTGATCTATGAGGGACTGGAGTATGACCTGTGGAAAACAGTCTCCGGAACGCTCATCGGCCTGGCCTTCATCATTCTCAGCAAACAGTTTATCAACCGCAACAAGGAATTCCGCATTGCCGAGCTGAACAAGGTGGACACCGCCAAGATTTTGCTCATCCTGGGGGTGATGACACTCCATTCCTTTACTGAGGGCGTGAGCGTGGGCGTCTCTTTCAGCGGCAGCCTGGATCTGGGCCTCTTTATCACCACGGCAATCGCTGTCCATAATATACCCGAGGGACTGGCAATCAGCCTGGTGATGATCCCGCGAGGCACCTCGCCGATCAAAGCTGCATGGTGGAGTATCTTTTCCAGTCTTCCCCAGCCCCTGATGGCAGTACCTGCTTTTCTCTTTGTAGAGGTCTTTAATCAGTATCTGCCGGCCGGCCTTGGATTTGCCGGAGGTGCCATGATCTGGATGGTGTTCAGCGAGCTGATCCCCGATGCACTGAAGGAAACCACTTCCAACACCGTCGCCGCCACCGTCACCATCGCCGTTGTACTTATGATTATTTTCCAGGTTTTGATACGGGGTTAAACGTTCCTAATATCCCATGCTGTAAGTCTCTTAAATACTCATAATGTTAATTCAACTGCTGCATATGCGCTCTATCTCACTGAAATACACTGCCCAGTTCATCGTTACCGTTTGCCTCACTGTTCTCCTTCCTTTTGACCATCTTGAGGCTCAGAAAAAAGAAACCTACAAAAGCCTTCAGGATGCGTTGACCACCGCCGGACAGCTAAGCGGTTCCCGCGGACCCGACAATGTTACCTGGATCAACGGGGGCGACCGGTATTCCTATATGGAGTACAATCGTAAAACTCAAAGCCTTGAGATACGCGCCCACACTCCGCCCACCGGTGAAGAGCAGCTGATATTCAGCAATACCAACCACACCTTCCCCGACAGCGAAAGGCGGTTTCAATTTCGCAGCTACGACTGGTCCGAAGATTCCCGCTACATCCTGTTTCAGACCAATTTCCGTCCGGTTTACCGTAAGTCAGGGATTTCGGATTACTATTTTTATTCCATCGAGAACCGGAAGCTGCAGCTTGTCGTCAAAGATGCCCGAACCGCCGAGCTTTCTCCCGACGGTACCAAGGTGGGTTATGAGCGGGACGGTGACCTATATGTCTACCATCTGGACAGCGAAAGAGAAACGCGTCTAACCCATTCAGCCCGGGAATATGTATACAACGGGCGTTTCGGTTGGGTTTACGAAGAGGAGTTCGGCCTGCCACAGGCCTGGACCTGGTCGCCCGACAGCAAGTATATCGCTTTCTGGCACACCGATGAACGAGAGGTGCCCATCTTCATGACGACCGATTACGCCAGCCAGCACCCCGAATATATACGCATCCCCTATCCCAAAGTAGGCGACACCAATCCTTCGGTACAGATCGGCGTGGCCAGTGTGGAGGATGGCAGCCACCGGTGGATGCAGCTGGATATCGGTGACGGCTACATACCGCGTCTGTACTGGACCGCCAAAGAGGGAACACTGGCCATTGTTCACCTGAACCGTGCACAAACCGGCCTGAGGCTCTATTTCCATGATGTAGACACCGGCCAGGGCAGACTCGTCATGGAGGAACAATCCGACGCCTGGATCGATATTTTCGACTTTTTCGCCGGGGTCGATCACCTCTTCACCTTCCCCGAAGATCGCGAGGAGTTCTTCTGGATATCGGACCGCGACGGCTGGAACCATATCTACCGGTACCGTTACGATGGCACCCTTTTAAACCAGGTCACTTCGGGCAAATGGGAGGTCACCGTTCTTAACGCCATCGACAGCGAGAACAACCGCATATACTACACCTCCACCGAGGTGTCGCCGGTGGAACGCCACCTGTATTCCATCGATGTCAATGGGAAAAATAAACGTCGTTTGTCCAAGCCGAGCGGCACCCATCGGATATCGATGGGCCCCAATGCCAGATATTACCTCGACCGCTACTCCAATATCTCTACGCCGCTTCAGGTGGAGTTATGGGAAATCGGTGTCAAACGGCTGAAGAAACTGGAAGACAACCGCTCGGTCAGGAATTTCATCAGAGACCATGTATATGCGCCCCGCGAGCTGTTTCGTTTCACCACCTCGGACGGCCAGAAACTCGACGGATATTTAATCAGACCGATTGATTTCGACCCAAACAAGAGTTATCCCTTGATTATGAATATCTACGGTGGGCCCGGTGCACAGGGGGTTTACAACCGTTTTCAGACCGGCGGCTGGACCCAATACCTCGCCCAGCAGGGGTATGTGATCGCCAACGTGAACAACCGCGGCAGCGGAGGATACGGGCGAGCGTTTGAAAAGAAAGTGTACCGGCAGCTGGGAAAGTGGGAAGCGAATGATTTTGTTGAAACAGCCCAGCACCTGGCTGAAAAAACGTGGGTGGACGGCACCCGGATGGCCATTCGGGGACATAGCTATGGCGGGTACATGGCCTGCTATACGATGCTCACCCATCCCAACGTCTTTCAGGTCGGCATTGCAGGAGCCCCGGTAACCGACTGGAAACTCTATGACACGATCTATACTGAACGCTATATGGGGCTGCTGAAAAACAACCAGGAGGGATACAATCAGAGCGCAGCCGTAACCCATGCCGATAACCTGATCGGCGACCTCTTTGTCGCCCATTCGGCAATGGATGAAAACGTTCATATGCAGAACACCATGCAGCTGATGAGCGCTCTGGCTCGAAACGGTAAAGACGCCGATTTGCGAATCTACCCTCCCGGAGCCCACGGCGTATCATTCAACAGCGCCAGCTACTATCTGCTGTACGAGACCTATACCGAGTACCTGAACCGGCACCTGAAATAGAGCAGTTCATCGAGGGTGCTTCATAAATTTACCGATATCCGGTTCATTCCGCGCCGGTATCCCGGAACTATATCTTCAACCAAAATTAAAATCCCATGTGTCGTTTTATATCCTATATCGGTTGCAAGGAGATGCTCACCCAACTGCTGTACGAACCCGAGAACTCGCTGATAAAGCAAAGCATTCATGCCAAAGAGATGGAAGAGCCGCTGAACGGCGACGGGTTCGGGGTCGGGTGGTATAACCCCGATCTGTCAGGCGAGCCCGGCCTCTTTACCTCGATCTCCCCCGCCTGGAACAATCAGAACCTGCGATACCTCTCCTCACAACTCGAATCGAGTTGTTTTTTCGCTCACGTAAGGGCAGCCAGCGTCGGCAGTGTCAGCCAGTTGAACTGCCACCCCTTCCATTACGGCGATTATCTGATGATGCACAACGGCAGCATTAAAAATTTTGAAGAGATACGTCGGCCCCTGCTGGAGAAGATCTCAGACGAACGGTTTAACTGGATCAAGGGGCAAACGGATTCGGAGCATATCTTTGCTTTGTTTCTCGATTACCTGCTTGACGAAACGGACGATCCCGATTTTGACGATTTTTGTGATGCTTTTCACAGAACATTCAACGATCTGTATGAACTCAAGGAAAAATACGGGCTGGAGCATCCCTCCTTACTGAACCTGATGGTAACCAACGGCCACATCGTGGCCGGCTCCAGGTATATAACGCATGAGAGGCTCCAGCCCCATTCGCTCTACATATCCGAGGGGCGCAAATATGAATGTGAAGATGGAGTCTGCCGTATGATAAAAACCGGGCAGGATCGGGAAAAAGCCATATTGGTGGTATCCGAGAAACTGACCGGCCGGGCAGAAGATTGGAACGAAGTGGAGAAAAACCATTTCCTCATGGTGGACAGGAATCTCAATATCGACTTTAAGCCGATTCACATATGAACTATATAAGAGATATTGGTGTAGAAGTATAGGAGTCGGTTGCAGATGTAAGATTTAAAATCTTTTATCACTCTAAAGCTGGAGCTTTAATCTTTAAATTCCTAACTAGTAAGACTAGATGAATGCGGAACTGCTATTACTAAATAGAAATTGATGAAAAGATTATTGCTCGCCTTTACGCTGCTGCTCATCCCCTTCCTTATCGCATTTGGAC
>JAWVYR010000066.1:0-9974 GCA_033722635.1 Balneolaceae bacterium
AACGAGCGCCGTCTGACAAAATCGGTGTTCAATGGAAGTAGCGAGCGATTCTTCCACAATAAGTACCGTTCCGTGCTGATGGCCCAGCATATGTTCAGGAAGGAATTGATGAACCAGGATGAGTTCCCGGATCGGCCCTCGTTAGCTTGGTTTCCAACCCGTACGGAGAACACCGACAATCCCATATGGGATATCGGCATGATCGCCCATGGGCTCAGGGGAGGAGCAGATGATATCGATGATTTCTCCATGCCCCCGCCCGTATTGATGCGCTCACAGCCTTCCGGCACCATCGGGGAACAGATGAACGACATTCGCGTGCCATGGTTCTACGCCGGCTGGCTCTTTGACCAGGGATTACAGCACTCGGGTGGAGGCGATGCGACCACCCAGGCCCGTTATTTCACCCTGCACATGCATATCGACGACGGCTATCCGATCCATAATGCGTTTGCGATCACCCGTAAGCTGACGGTGGAAAATTTTGACACCGATATTCACACCGAGGACAAGCCTTTAAACGCCAACTACGAGAATTTCAGCAATCGGGCGGCCCGTGAGGCTCCCGAAGATCCGGAAGCGAGGGAGATCTACCGTCTGATTACGGAAAACAGTTTCCGTATGATGGCCTTCCTGATCCAGGAACAGATCAATACCGGGGGAGTACCCACCGGTTCCGAACTGGCCGATGACCGGGTCTCACACTGGCTGGAGATGCTGGATGATTTTGAGCAATTCAGCGAGCGCATGGAGAGCGATATGCACGTGTTCAACCTGGACCTGATCAATGAGGTTCGGATTGCGATCCTTTCGGGACAGTAAACCTGCTACAATATACTGCGGATATTAAAAAGGCAACCGCCCTGCTTAGGACGGTTGCCTTTTATTTTGAGAACAGGAAAGAGATCATTACTGCAGTACGAATACAACTCCGCCTGAGACGCCGAAATCGGGAGCATTGTCATCCAGGCCAAAAAGCAAATTGCCTCGCAATCGGATGATATCGCCCAGCAGGTAGTCCGCTCCGCCGCTGAGGGCGGAAAAATCGGTTTCTGTTTGAATACTGATCTCACCCAGGATATTCAGTTTCTCGTTGGCGGCATAGATCACACCACCGCCCAGGTTCAGCGACGCCTCCTTGTCGTTGATGGGGGTTTCGATAAAATCCACCCCGACATTTCCGGTGAGAATTACATACTCGCTGGCCGGATGTCGAACCGCTCCGAAAAAACCAAAATTCAAGTTCCCCATCCCGATATCCTCACTGCCCACCGGGAGGGTGACAAACCCGCCTCCGGAGAATGTAGTCTCCTCTGAGATAAAGTTGTATCGGCCGAACACCGGGATATCTGCGATGCCGGATTGGCTGTCGAACTGCTCAAAATTTAGGCTGTGATAGAAGATGCCAGCTCCGATCTCCAACTCGGGCAGTACCGCGTAACCACCCTGAAAACCGAAAGAAGTTCGATCGAAGAAATCGAAGTCGTTATAATCGACCGTACCGTTTCCATAGGCCAGAGAGGTGATGGGGGCATCCCTGAAAAAGGACTGAAAAAGCCGGACATCATCCCGGGTATCGTTCTGAGCCTGTCCGGTATATACGGATGTTCCGATGAGTAACGTTGTTAAGACAATGGAGTAAAGTATTTTTCTCATAATATTTTAAGTTTTAATGCTTTATAGTTTCTAAAATAAAGTTTTGTTTCAAATACTCTCTATTAGTTTTTATTAAGATTTTTGTAGGAAATATTGGGCCGGTGAATTCAGAATGGGAATAAACCTTCAGTTTCTGTAAGTTAAAAACCGTTTTTTTCAGGCGTTTTGATCGTCGTTGTACCCAAAATCATTATGTCAGACACCCAGCAAAGCAATACAGATCAATCCTCTCCCCGCGAGAACGCCTCTGCCAGCAGCAGGGAGGATGATCTGCTTGTAACACGCGCCCGGGGAGGAGATGAGCAGGCGTTCAAGGAGTTGGTCGACAAATATGAACGGGCCCTCTTCTATCATATCCTCAAGATGGTCAAAGACCGGGAGCAGGTGGAGGATCTGGTCCAGGAAGCCTTTGTAAAGGCTTTTGACAACCTCAACTCCTACAGCACCGAATACGCCTTCTCCACCTGGCTCTATCGGATCGCCACCAATCACACGATCGACTATCTGCGGAAAAAGAAGCTGCAAACGATGTCGATCGACGAGCCGGTAAAAACCCGCGAAGGGGAGATGCAGATGCAGCTCCCGGCCGAGGATGCGGAAACCGACCGGGATATCATCCGTAAGCAGCGACAGGAGATGGTCCAGGATGCAATCGAGGACCTGCCTCCCAAATACCGGAAAGTGATTGAAATGCGGCACATGGAAGAGAAAAGCTACCAGGAAATTGCCGATGTGCTGGAGCTTCCGCTGGGCACCGTCAAGGCGCACATCTTCCGGGCCCGGGAACTGCTGTACAAGGAGCTGAAGGACAAGAGAGGGAAATTCTGATAGCCATAACAGGTAAAACGTCAAAAGAACTCTATTTTGATCGGAGTTATCTGACCCGGGGAAGCTTTTATTACAATTACAATCTTGAATGATGTTGAGCAGGCCTTAGCAGCCTGTCAGAAACCCCACGCTAAAGGTGGACGGACAGATTCCTAATTCTTAATTTTCTTCCTGCCGTCGGTGGTATTCGCCAAATTTTCCGCCACCAGCTGCGCGTTCATCTTGAACTTCTCGTATTTCGCACGTCGGATAGCGCTGCCCTCGAACAGATCGTTGTACTGTTCGATATCGAGCTCCCGCCAGAAGTTGATATCGCGGTCCAAAATCTTATCCCTGGGATAGAGGTCCTCCATGGTTACATAGGCTGCTTCCCGGTTCCATGGACACACATCCTGGCAGATATCGCAGCCGAAGATCCAGTCGCCCACCTGATCGCGGAAACTCTCGGGAATCTGCTCCTTGAGCTCAATGGTCAGATAGGAGATGCACTTGCTGCCGTCGACACGGTAGGGCTCATAGATGGCGTCGGTGGGACAGGCCTCGATACAGCGAGTGCAGGTCCCGCAGTGATCGGTCACCGGGGTACTGTAGATGAATTCGGCGTCGATAATCATCTCACCGATAAAAAAGAAGGACCCGATATCCTGATTCAGCAGGTTGGCGTTCTTGCCCAGCCAGCCGACCCCGGCACGTACCGCCCAGGCCTTGTCGAGCACCGGGGCGGAGTCGACAAATATGCGCCCATTGAGGTCATCGGTGCCCAGCAGCTCTTCGGTAAAGGCAAACAGTTTTTTCAGCTTCCCCTTGAACACCTTGTGATAGTCGCGTCCCTGGGCATACTTGGCGATCTTCGGTTTTCCTTTTTCCTGCATCTGCCGTTCATGATCCGGGTGAAAATAGCTGCCGATGACCGAAACCACCGATTGGGCGCCCGGCACCAGCTTGGTGGGATCCACTCGTTTGTCGAAATAATTCTCTATCCAGTCCATCTTCCCGTGGCGGTTCTGTGCCAGCCACTCCTCTAGTCTGCGCTCTTCTCCCTCCAGCCGGCCGGCTCTGGCAAAGCCGCAAGCATCAAATCCGAGGCGGATCGCCTCCTCGCGGACCCGCTGTGTGCGTTCAGTGAGATTCATGGATAATTAACTGTTAAAATACACAACAATTTTTTTTTACCGTCGCGACGACCCTTTATATAATCAAGAACCAAACAAATCAAATATTGCAAAATTTCATAACGGGGTGCTTTCCTTCCCAAGCGGATTCTTCTCCCATTAGAAAAATATTCATTGTGCAGATCACGAGATTTCTTTGTACTATTATTTTAACATCAAAGATTTCATGTAGTTAACCCTTTATGGGGAGGGGAAACATGAAACTATCCGTAGGTGAAAATACTGTCAATTCTCAGGAGCAGCAATTTCTTTCCAGGCTCGACGCACTGGTGAACGACAGGATCGGGGAGGAAGAATTGTCTGTCGAGGAGATCAGCCGGGAGCTGGGGGTTAGCACCTCTACCTTTTACCGGAAGGTAAAAGAAGAGACGGGCTTGTCGCCTGTCGAATATATCCGGGAACGGAAGCTCTCACATGCCGCCGATCTGCTGAGTACAGATTTCGGTAACGTATCCGAGGTGGCCTACGAGGCGGGGTTCAACAACCTTTCCTATTTTTCCAAGTGTTTCAAGGAGAAGTATGGCATAAATCCGGGCCGATACAGCAAGCTTCGTTTATATCGCAAGTCCCATTCACATTACCTGACCAGTTTTGTCGGCCGGGAGGAGGAGGTCGACGAGCTGAAAATGCTGATTGGTCGTAACCGGCTGGTCAACCTCACCGGCCCGGCGGGGACGGGAAAGACGCGTACGGCACTTGAAGTGCTAAAACACCTTGAGGGGCGATACGATGACAGTGTGGCTGCCGTTCATCTGGCTTCCATCACTGATCCCGACCTGGTTCCATCGGCCATCCTGCAGTCGCTTCAGGTTCCCGAACATCCGCTCAAGCCGGCCTTGGAGACATTGGCAGACCAGCTGCAGAGCAGGGAGCTGCTGCTTCTGCTTGACAACTTTGAACATGTTTTCCCGGCGGCACCTAAAATTAACAAACTGCTGGAGCAGTGTCCTGGTCTTTCCATACTGGTCACAAGCCGCGTGGTGTTAAATCTTACAGGAGAGATTCAATACCCGCTTTCCCCGCTTGCTACACCCGAACCCGTTGAAACCGTTGAGCACGCCGACCTGGACCGGATCTGTGCTTATCCGGCGATCCGTCTATTTAAAGACAGAGCAGGACAGGTCAATACGGAGTTTGACGTGGACATTGATAATGCAACGGATGTGATTGCCATCTGCCGCAAGCTCGACGGGCTGCCGCTGGCCCTGGAGTTGGCCGCCGCACAGATCAAGCTGGTTTCACCGGCCGAACTGCTGAAACGGCTGGAGGCAGGACTATCGATCCTGAAATCCGAACAGCTGGACCGCACTGAACGCCATGATAGTCTGACCCGGGCGATCGCATGGAGCTACGACCTACTGGATGAACAGGGGCAGCGCTACTTTCAAAAGCTGGCACTGATCCCCGGTGATTTTGGGCTGCCGGCCGCCGAGGCGTTGTGGAAGGAATTTTTTGAAGGGGACTTTTTTACGGCCCTCCGCTCGCTGTCCGACAAAAACCTGGTCCAAAGCTTCGAAGAGGAAGGAGCCGTCCGCTTCCGGCTGCTGGAGACGCTCAAGGTGTTCGGGCGCAACAAACTGTCGGGCAGCAATCGTGAAAAACGGGCGGTGCGTGCCCTGGCCAGCCACTACCTGGAGATGGTACGTGAGGCTGAAACAGAGCTGAACGGGCCTGACCAGAAACAGTGGCTTCAAAAGCTCAACCGGGAACTCGACAACCTGCGGGGGATCCTGGGGTACCTTGATCAGCAAAGGGAAGTAAAACTCGGCCTGCAACTCAGTACCCATATTTGGCGCTTCTGGATGATGCAAGGATTGAACAAGGAAGCTAAAAATTGGCTACTTAGGTTTACAAACCTGGCAAGCAGGATGAAGCAAAATGAATTAACAAACGAGATTAACGAATTGAGGGGAAAGGCACTCAGTACGTTAGGGAATACAGAACTGTTTCTAACAGAAAATGAGGCCTCTGAAAAGCATCTCAGGGAGAGCCTTACTGTATTCAGAAAACTCGGCAATCTGAATGATCTCGCGATCAATCTGAACCACTACGGTTGGACACTATCAACGATGGGTTATTACGATAAATCTGTCGCAATGACGAAAGAGGCAAAAAGACTTCATGAAAAATTGGGCAACAGAAGAGGCATTTCGGTGTCATTGTGTAATCTTGCTTTTGTGTCTTGCTGCAGAGGGGAACTGGTATATGCCTGTGAACAATATGAAGAGGGTATCTCCATACGTGAGGAGATCGGCGACCTAAGGGGGATAGCCTATCTTTCCACCCGCTTGGCCCGCGTGGAGCAACACATGGGCGATTTTGATGCTGCATTTTCGCATCTGGAAAAGGCTCATGGAATACTTCATGATTTGAATGAGATTCAGCTTATTGCCTGGCATGACACAATCAAAGGATTGACCTGCTATAACTATGGGATGTATGAAAAAGCCAAAGATCTTCAGGACAAGGCGATTACAGGTTGGACAGAAGTGGGAAACAGGTGGGGTATAGGGTATTCCTGCGATTTAAACGGTCTGGTATTACTTGCCTTAAACTACCCTCAAGATGTCAGATCGTATTTGGATAAGGCAGCAGATATTTGGGACAGGGTAAGTTGTAGGTTTATGGATACACTATCCAATTACTGCTACGGTGAATGGGAGGCTTATAATAAAAATTTGGACCGGGCCCGTGAGTTACATGCTGCCGCACTCAAATCTCGGATTGAATATGGTATACGTTTATTGGTTCCTGAATCGCTGGAAGCGCTGGCCGGCCTCTTTATGAAGATCGGTGAGCCGGAGAGAGCGGTTGCCTTTTTGTCGGCAGCCTCGACATTGAGAAAAAAAATAAAGGCGCCCATGCCTCCACGGTTTGAAGAGGAGTATGAACAAATTATCTCCCGTTGTAGAACGGAATTGGATGAAAGTACCTTTGAAAAATACTGGAAAAATGGAGAACAAATGGGATGGAAGAAACTGGGGGAAATGGTTTGACCTAAAAACGGGCGGGTACGAATTTTCCGGTTTTTTAAGCCAACTATCCTTCTTTATCAGGCCTTTTGAATGATTTGTGTTAAAAATTGAAAGATAGCTGTTAGAGGATGGGGCGTCTCCGCTGTTATTTACTCTTAGAGTTAATAATAAATCTGGATCCGTTAATACGGAACCTAAAAGTCCAACGGCGGGAGGCATCTATGAAACGGTTCAAAAAATCAATCTCGGTGATCTATTTGGGAATATCTACTCTTCTATTGATTCTTGTATTATACTCTGGTTGCAGTACTGACAGCAACCCGAATTGTCCTGATCCAGACAATCCTGCTTGCCCACCAACTGGCATCCCAATTGATACCCGTTTGCAGGGGCTGTGGCTTGCTCCAACTTGCTCTGGTGAACAGGACTCTCTTGATATTACAATTTTAAGAGAGGATTTTGCCAGTTCGCGGGAAACTACCTTTGATTGCAGTAATTCCTGCGGTGGAAGCGCTGATTTGTTATGGGATATTGAATGGGATCTTGAACAATTAGAAGATAACCTGGTCTTTATCGACAACCCGGAGTCTCTGAATTGCGGGGAACCTTTTACCCAAAACAGAGACCAGGAATTTCAGATATCCTATGAGATGAGCGGAGATACACTATTCTGGGGTGGGAATCGCCGGGCCTACTTCAAATCGCAAAATTGACCTGCCTGCATGGAATATCATTTATGGATGATTTCGCAGCTATTTCATGTAGATCACCACGGTGTTCAGGGATGTAGAAAGGCTGATCTATACCAACCAATAACTAACCTATGGGGATGTATGCTATGAAAACTTCAAAAATAAATCCAATCATTGTCCTTTTAATTCTTGGCTCCTTTAGCAGTTTCGGATGCAAGGAGAATCCAATAAATCCCCCCAATCCAAATCCTGAATTGGAGCTGGATACTCGGTTAATCGGGTCTTGGGTAAACGACAGATGCACTGATACGGGGGGGCATACCTGGACCTTTACGTTTGAAAAGGAGAACCCGAGAAATGGAAACGGCCTGGATATTAAGCGAGAATGCAATGGCTCGCAGAAAATTGTTCAGAATATCGAATTTAGCTGGACCCAGATAGAGGAGAGAAGCGCTATTCACTACGTATGCAGAATCGAAAAGGATATCTTCTATAGCATTGAAGGAGATACATTGTTTGTCGGTGACAATCGTACGAAATATGTCAGAGTCAATTAGACGCCGAACAACTTCTTGAGCAGATAGCTCATTTAAAAAGTTCAGATGATGTTAAACATTAATCAGTCTCAAATATAAGCCGGGAGTAAATTCTATGCCTGATTTTGCAGCCTCTGAAGCGTTGAAATCACATATCCGCGGGGATATAATCCGGCCGGGGGATGTGGATTATGATGAAGCTCGCACTGTCTACAACGGCATGATTGACAAAAAGCCGGGGCTGATCGTCTATTGTGAGAATACCACCGATGTGATCACCGCCGTAAATTATGCCCGGGAGAATGAACTGTTGACGGCGGTCCGCGGCGGCGGCCACAATGCCGGTGGGCTCGGGATCTGCGACGATGGCATGGTGATCGATCTCTCCAGAATCAACTATGTTCACGTAGATCCGGATCAGAAAACGGCCACTGTCGGAGGAGGAGCAACCTGGGGGGACGTGGACCACGCCACCCACGCTTACGACCTAGCCGTACCCAGCGGTATCGTATCCACAACCGGGGTGGGGGGATTAACACTCGGCGGGGGCCTTGGAAACCTGACCCGAACCTTCGGGCTGACCATCGACAACCTGCTGGAGGCGGAGATGGTGCTGGCGGACGGAAGCACCGTTAAAACCAATAGTGAGGAAGCCCCGGACCTGTTCTGGGCGATTCGGGGCGGGGGAGGTAATTTCGGAATAGCAACCTCCTTCAAATTTCAGCTTCACGAGGTGTCGACGGTCTATGCCGGCCCGATGCTTTGGGAACTGGAGGATGCAGAGGATATCATGAAATGGTACCGGGAATTTATCGTGGATGCCGACAGGGAACTCAACGGGTATTTCGCCTTCCTGATCGTACCACCGGTAACGCCGTTTCCCGAACATCTTCAGAATAAAAATATGTGCGGGATCGTATGGTGTTATGCAGGCGACCTCGACGACGCGGACGAGGCATTCAAACCGATCCGAAACCTGAAGAACATCGCCTTGGATCTTGTGGGTCCCATGCCGTTACCGGACCTGCAAAGCATGTTCGACGATCTCTATCCGCCGGGACTCGAGTGGTACTGGAAAGCGGGGTATATCCGGGAGTGGAGTGATGCAGCCTTAGAGAAAAACATAAAATACGGCTCCGCCATACCGACGCCTCTTTCGGGGATGCATCTCTATCCGGTAAACGGCGCTGCACATGATGTGGGGAATACGGAAACCGCTTGGAGCCACCGCGATGCGAACTGGGTAGAAAACATCGTGGGGGTGGATCCGGACACTGTAAACCGGGAGAAAATCACAACCTGGGCCCGGGAATACTGGGAGGAGGCGGTTCATCCCTATTCAACGGGAGGCGCCTATGTAAACTTCCTGATGAGGGATGAAGGAGAAGAGCGTATTAAGGCCACCTACCGGGAAAACTATGAGCGGCTGAAAAAGATCAAGGCGAAGTACGACCCGGAGAATTTTTTCCGTGTCAACCAAAACATTAAACCGGATTAGGTATATCTGATATTTCATTGATATACAATAGTTTACCAACAACACGTCCACTATCCCCATAGGTTCGGACAAGTTGGAAAGGGAGCCTCCGTAACGGGGGCTCCCATATTAACCTGTAGAGTGATTAGTTGATAAGAAGAGATGAATCTTAAAACCGGGTTGCACATAGTTTGCTTCGTCATCACCGGAACCGGTTGTAACGGTACCGAAGTTGTAGTGGATTATGTGACGGTCAACCATTACCGGATAAACAACGAAAGTGCTCAATCCCTGCAGTTGAAATTTTCTTCGCCTTTTAGAAGTATCAGTGATTCATTGGTTGTAATTCCTGCCAACCAAATGACCTTATTTTTGACCATCAGACCGTTCGGCAAGGAAAGTATTCTCCCAGCAGGACTTTTTCAGACATTGTAATACTTAGGGATAGTTCTGGAGTCGACATTATTGTATACGAACAGGACCCTGTCCAGGACCATCTTTGGGATCTCAAACAGATCGACAGATTTGAATTCGAGCATACACTGCCTCTCGGGAATCGCGATTTAAAATAAAGAGTTGTACGGTTCCAAAAACATTCGGGTTTTGATTTAGCTGGATATTACATTTTGACACCTCTC
>JAWVYR010000067.1:0-9839 GCA_033722635.1 Balneolaceae bacterium
AGCGCAAGAAAAAACTATGATCGTAATTAGCCATCCTGCCGGCTCCATGGTTGAGATCCCTCGTCGCCGTAGGCTCCTCGGGATGACAAAGGTGGGATCGGTGATCGGGGTATGAATCTATAAACCGTAGCCACTTTTATGTCATCCCGAGACTACGATCGGGGAACCGGCCGAGCTATTGATCCTTGTACGCCTCACCGGGGAGGACCAGCAGGGGAATCTTGGTGCTGAAACCCATCTGTTTGGTGTGGTCCATCTTCAGCAGGGAATCGAAAAACGGTTTTTTATAACGCACCATCACCAGCAGGGAGGTGGTGTGGTCGGTCAGGTAATCGGCTATCCCGGCATAATAGCTGAATTCATATACCCGCTGAAACTCGAGCTTTTCATCGCCGAGTTCTTCTGCGGCCAGGTCCCGGAACCCCCGGAATTTTATATCGGTCAGGAAATCATTGTTCATATCCACGTGAAGCACCGTCGTAGCAGCGTCAAAAAGGGTAGCCAGCTGAACGGTATCACCGAGCGCCTCCAGGTCGCGGTCATGAAAATCGGTGGTAAAGGTGATATGCTCGATGCCATGATAGGAGACGTTTTCGGGTATGGCCAGCACCGGGACTTTTGATTTTAAAATGAGATCGGTGGTGTTGCTGCCGTAAAGTACTTTTTTAACCCCGGAAGCACCTTTGGTACCCATGACGATCAGATCGGCATCCAGCTGCGTAACCTGACCGAGTATGGATGAAACGGTATTGCCGCTTTCCAGCACGGTCTTGACCTGTAGCGGACGGTTTTTCTTCTCCTGTTTGATTTCTTCAACCAGTCGATCCATCATCCGGTGAAGGTTCTGGGTATGGCTTTTGTGTGCCTCCTCGTCATCCGATCCGTAGTCAAACGGCCGATCGGCCGAGTGCATGATCGATAGGCGGGCATCGGCACGTTTGCAGATCTCCAGGGCATAGGGCAACGCCTTCTCTGCGTTATCCGAGAAATCGGTCGGGAACAAAACAGTGTTGATATTCATGGGTCGTTGATCTGTTTGACGATTACCGGGCAGGAAAAATCAAACCGGCTGAAAGTCGATTAATTCTTCAATGTCGTTTTCAAACGAAATTTCCTCCTCCAGGCTTTTTTTGAGCAGTTCGATATACTTGCTGGCTTCCAGAAATTCGGCCATCGAAAGCAGCATTTCATAAACAGTGATCTCGCAGTGATTGATTCGTTGTACCGATGCGGCTATCGCCCAATCGCGTAGCTCGTCGGTAGTGCACCGATCGATGAGTTCGTTGGTTTCATCAATCATCGATTTCATGGTCCGGCAATGTTCGTGCAGCAGCGATTCATCCAACCCTTCGACGATATCCTCCAGGCGGAGCATCTGCCCCCGGGTTTCAGAAACATGACGGTGTAGGAGCTGCTTCAGCTTGGGGTTGTCGGTCCGTTTCTCGTAATCTCGCAGCGCAGTGATCTGCAAGATTTCGGCATTGTACATATCCAGCAAAAAATCGACATACAGATCTTTTTGTGAATTGATCGGTTCCATGGGAGTCTATAAAATCATTTAATACTTATCGGTTGAATAGATATTCCTTCTATTGCGTTTTTTCTGCCTTACCGACGAGAGATGTCCAGGCAGCATCCACATTGATTTTGGCTTCTGCAAGGTCGCTGAGTTCTTCATCGGCTTTCTTTTCCTCCCGCAATGTTTTCAGCAGGATTTCGGCTATATCGTGCCGTTCCAGGGCTTTGGCATAGGCTATAGCCGTTCCATAACCGGCTATTTCATAATGGTTGATATGCTGGATAGAGGAGATGAGGCCGGCATCGAACGGTTCGGGGTTTTCACAGCGATGAGCCAGCTTGTACGCCTCTTTAATCAATCCTTTGATGCCATCGCATTCCTCGCCTGCGGGATCCTCGTCGATAATGGAAAACACCCGCTGAAGCCGGGTTTCCTGGTGGCGGGTCTCCTTGATATGATGCTCAATCAACTCGGTCAATTTATAGGCATCGGCCATTTCGGCAAATTCGGGCAGCGCCTGAAGCTGCTGCTGTTCACCGTTGTACAGATCTCTCAGCTGTTCCAACATCAGGTCATACAAATCAACTATTTCTTTCATAGAAACCTCCGTCTTATGGATTATTTTGCATTATTATAGCAGATATGACCGTCCCATTTTGAGCGATACCCATTGCAAAACGGGTAAGGGTTTCCATTATGCCTTTGTAGGTATTTCACCTATGTTTTTTTAATGTTTGAAAGGTGAAATTGGACATGCGTTAGTGGAACTTCATCTGTGAATTCATTAGCGTATGAACAGTGTAGTTATGTAATGACAACGGCTCCTAAAAGAACGGAGTAATCCATGAAGAACGGATCCAATCGGGAATCTGCCCGCCCTGCGAAGCAACAGTTTGACGCGGATACCATTCTGCGGAATATGACCCGCAGTATAGTCGTGACCGATCTTGACGGAACCGTATTATACTGGAATAAAAAAGGGGAGGAGTTGTTCGGGTATTCCGAAGAGGAGATGCTGGGAGAGTCGATCGCCATTATATATCCGGGACAGGATCGTGAACTGTTTAGCAAGGATCTGGATAAAATCCGGAAAGGTGAAAAGATAAAGGGGCAGTGGCAGGGCGAACATAAAGACGGTTCCACGGTATGGCTGGATGTGGATACCGGATTTATCAGAGACGACCAGGGGGAAATCGAGGCGATCGTGAGTATCGGATGCGATATAAGTGATTATAAACAAATTGAACGCTCGCTCCAGGAAAGCCGGGCCCGTGCCCAGGCGATCATCGATACCACCGTCGATGCGATCATCACGATCAACGAACAGGGGATCATCGAGAGCTTCAACCGGGCTGCCGAACGAATATTCGGATATGAGGAGGAAGAGGTACTCGGTAGAAATGTAAATGTGCTGATGCCACCTCCTCACGAAAAACACCATGATGAATATATCCAGCGCTACCTGGAAACCGGTGAGAAGCATATTATCGGCATCGGCCGGGAGGTCAAGGCAGAGAAAAAAGACGGTACCGTGTTTCCGATCGAGCTATCTGTCAGCGAGGTAACCTGGGATAACAACCGCATCTTTACCGGAATCATCAAGGATATCAGCGACCGGCGCAGGCTCGAGCAGGAGCTGCTTGAGATCAGCGAGGAGGAGCGGCAAAATATAGGCCAGGATCTCCATGACGGATTGGGTCAGATGCTGACCGGTATCGGGCTTATCGCGCGAAACCTGGCTCGAAAACTCAACAAAAAGGGGATGCCGGAGGCTGAAGAAGTGCAGGAGATTGCCGATATGATCAAGGAAGCCGACGAGCAGGCCAAAGGTCTGGCCCGGGGATTGGTAAAGGTGGAGCTGGATTCGGAAGGATTGCGAACCGGGCTGGAGCGGCTTTGCAAGCAGTCGGCTAAGCTATTTGAGCTGGATTGCAATCTGCAAATCCAGGATGAGTTAAAAGTGGAAGACCGACTGATGGCCCTCAATCTGTACCGAATCGCACAGGAAGCGATCAGTAACGCCTCCAGACACGGCAAAGCTTCTGTGGTAAATGTGATCCTCCTGCAAAACGAGGAGCATACCACCTTGATCGTGGAAGACAACGGCATCGGTTTCGACGCCCCGGTCAACCAGCAGAAAAAGAAGGGTATGGGGGTCAAGATCATGCATCACAGGGCCAATACGATCGGCGGCAACCTGACGATCCGGCATGATGAGAAAAGGGATCTCACCCGGGTGATCTGCAGTGTCCCGTCAGAAGCGAACAGAATTTCACACAAAGTTTAATTTAAATTGATATTGCTATGGGATCCGGATTCAGAAAAAGTATCATGTTGGTGGACGACCATCCGATGATGAGAAAGGGGTTGGCGATGACCCTGGACTCCGAACCAGGTTTGGAGGTATCAGGGCAATTCGATCGCGCTGAGGAAGCCCTCCAAAAGTATGAGGAGATCGATCCTGATCTGATCATCGTGGATGTCTCCCTGCCGGGCATGAGCGGGCTGGAATTGATTAAAAATCTCATCGCTCGCGATCCAGAAGCGAAAATACTGGTGATCTCCCGCCACGACGAATCGCTCTACGCGGAGCGGGCGATCCGTGCGGGAGCCAAAGGCTATGTGATGAAGCTGGAGGCCGGCGATGTGCTGCTGAAGGCCGTTCGTAAAGTGCTGAACGGCGGCATCTATGTGAGCGAAGAGGTCAGCGAACGGCTGCTGATGGGGATGTCTCGCGGACAGAAAGATATCATGGAGTCGCCGATGGACAAACTCAGCGACCGTGAGCTGGAGGTGTTCGAGCTTACCGGCAAGGGCAACAGCACCCGGGAGATCGCAGAGAAGCTTCACCTGTCGGTGAAAACCGTGGAGTCCTACCGGGCCCGCATCAAGACCAAACTGAATCTGGAAAACGCCACAGAATTGATGGTGCACGCCGTCAAATGGGTGGAGAGCGAAAGCTCCGAGATTAAATAGAAATTTTTCTGCGATGACCTTTATCCAACGCAGTCATCTCGAAGAAGTCCTGTGGATGTGGGACGAACGGAAGATCTTTTGTCTTTAAGAAAACAGAAAGAGTAAGGCACAAAGATTTCTCGACCCATCTGTTTTCGGGGATAATAAGCACCGCTGCCTTTTTGGAGTCCATTCTTGTTCAGAGGATTGATGTCTCGAAATGACTCTGATTACTTCATTTACACGTTGAACCATTTCAGCATTTCACAATCAACCGGCCGCCTCGGTAATGTAGGGAAAACCCTCATACCAGTATTTCAATAATTATTACATCCGATCCAAGGATCTTATTGCATCTTTCTTCTAATGGATTGCCTTTCTTTACTCATAGCTGAAGACTGCAGATAGCTTCAGTATGATGTCGATTTAAGCAAAATTAATTGGAGTAACGTTATGAAATCACTGGAAAAACGAAGAGAATTCACACCGATTGAAGACCTGAGAAGGGAGATGGACCGCCTTTTTGATGAGATGGTCCCGTTCTCCTGGTGGAAGGAAAGAGGCGAAAACAGCAGCCACATGTGGACGCCGAGAACCGATATGTCGGAAACCGAAACTAAATATCTTATCCACGTCGATCTGCCGGGATTGACAAAAGATGATATCACCATCAACATCAAAGACAACCGGCTGACGATCAGCGGTAAGCGGAAAAAAGAGATGGAAGAGAAAGATGAAAACTTCCTTCGCAGAGAACGTTTCAAAGGCAGTTTTCTGAGAACCTTTACCTTCCCGGATAAAGTAAAAGATGAAAAGGTCAAAGCTACTTTCAACGATGGTGTTTTGACCGTTAATGTTCCAAAAGCCGAAGTCAGCAAACCCAAAACGGTGAAGATCGACTGAGGGTAAGACACGGCGTGGAATCGAGAAAGGGTCGCTGGCGATGGCGGCCTTTTCTCCACTTTCAGCAATCCCAAGCAACGTATTTTTAACAAAATGAACCAGAATATAGGAAGTCTGGACCGGTTGATACGCGTTTTACTGGGGGCGGTCATCTTAGGTGCAGGCGTTTTTTATCAATCGCTATGGGGTATTGCCGGACTGATACCGTTGGTTACAGGCATCGCAGGGATATGCCCGTTCTATTACCTGTTTGAAATCAACACAAATACGATGAATAAAACCCCTTCAATTTAAATCAATAAGCCCATGAGTGCACTGAACCCGGAACACAAGGAGATGAAAAACAAGGTGGCCGTTGTAACCGGCGCCGCATCAGGCATCGGCCGAGCAACCGCAGTAGCCTTCGCCCGACAGGGAGTGAAGGTGACCATCAGCGATGTGGATGCAGAGGGGTTGGAAGAGACCTTGCAGATGGTGGAAAAAGAGGGATCGGCTGGCCTGTCATTGGTGACCGATATCTCCAAACCCGACCAGATAGAAAAGATGGTAAAGGAAACCCTCAACGATTTCGGCCGGCTGGATTACGCTTGCAACAATGCCGGGATTGAGGGGGTTCAGCAACCCACAGCCGATTATCCTGTGGATGAATGGGACCGGATGATGAATATCAACCTGCGGGGGCAGTGGCTCTGTATGAAACATGAGATCCCGGCGATGCTGAAAGGCGGAGGTGGCTCCATCATCAACATATCCTCCATTTTGGGAAAGGTGGGCTTTGCCCAGGCACCCGCCTATGTAGCCGCCAAGCACGGCTTGATCGGGCTGACCAAGGCAGCAGCTATCGAATATTCAGCCGAAAATATCCGCATCAATGCGGTCTGCCCGGCCTTTATCAACACACCGATGCTGGAGCGGGCGGATATCACCACCGACAAGGAGACACGGGAGATGATCATATCGATGCACCCGATCGGCCGCCTCGGCACGTCCGAAGAGGTTGCTGCTGCCGTGGTTTGGCTGGCTTCCGATGAAGCTTCATTTGTAACTGGCCACTCGCTGATGGTCGACGGAGGCTATACGGCCCGGTGATTTTTGGGTCAATCACCCTCGCGATCTACGGTGCAGCAGTGCACTTCAACCTCTTCCTGCCCGGAAGATTCCAGCACGGCACCGGTGGTCGGATTGGGACGGTAGGTGGTACACCCCTTCAGCCCTTCATCATACGCCATATTGTAGATATCCTTAAAATCCTCGAAGGGATAATCGGCGGGAATATTGATGGTCTTCGAAATAGACTGATCCACGTAGGCCTGCAGAGCGGCCTGCATTTGCAGATGACATTTGGGGGATAGCTCTTTGGCGGTAACAAAGGTGCCGGGCAGCTTTTGGTCGCCCTTCAACTCCTTCCATTTTCGGTAGACGTAATCCTCTACTTCAAACGTTTCGGTGCTGCCGTCGGCATTCAGCACCTGCCGGCTGTAGGAAAAGTCATAGACCGGCTCCAGTCCGCTGGAGATATTGTTGGCAAGGATGCTGATGCTGCCGGTGGGCGCTATAGAGAGCAGATGGCTGTTACGGATGCCGTGTTTTTTTATCTTCTTCTGAATCGTATCGGGTAAACTCCTGATAAATGGTCGTTCAGGGAATTTTTCATCGTGGTAAAGTGGAAAACCCCCTTTCTCACGGGCAAGTTCGACGGAAGTGGCATAGGCGGTATGGCAGATTCTTTTCATCACCTCTGAAGCGGTTTTACGGCCTTCCCTACTGCCGTATTGCTGTCCCAGCATGATAAGGGTATCGGCCAGCCCGGTGATGCCAATACCGATGCGGCGGGTCTGGCGGACCCGCTCTTCCTGCTGCGGGAGTGGTAACTTCGAAAAGTCGATCACGTTGTCAAGAAAACGGACGGCCGTTCTTACGGTCTTTACGATTTCTTCCAGGTCAAGGGAGGCATGATCCTCAAAAGGGTTATCGACAAAGCGGGTCAGGTTAACCGATCCCAGGTTGCAGGCCCCGTAGGGTGGAAGCGGCACTTCGCCGCAGGGATTGGTGCTGTTGATCTGTTCGGCATATCCCAGGTTGTTCCATCGGTTGATCCGGTCGATAAACAGCATGCCCGGTTCGGCGTATTCATAGGTGGCCTCCATGATCGCATTCCACAGCTCCCGGGCATCGATGGTATCGAACACCTTGCAGGGCACGGCCTGATCCGTGCCGCTCCACAGCCGTTGGATGATTTGATCGTGATGCTGTTGGCCCGTCCGGAGATTCTTTATCGGAAAAACCAGTGGCCATTCTTTATCTGATGTAACGGCGTCCAAAAACTCGTCAGTCGCCAAAACCGACAGGTTGAAATTGGTTAGTTGCCCGGATTCCTGTTTGGCCCTGACAAATTCAATGATATCGGGGTGGTCGCATCGCAGGGTCGCCATCATTGCGCCCCGGCGGCCTCCGGTGGATAGCATCGTACCGCACATCGTATCCCAGATTCTCATGAATGAGACCGGCCCGGAGGAGATGTTGTTGGTGGTACGGGCTGCAGTTCCCCTGGGCCTGAGTGTGGAGAAATCATAGCCAACGCCGCCTCCCTGCTGCATCGTCAGCGCCCCCTCTTTCAGATTCTCAAAAATAGAGGGTATCGAATCCTTGATGGTACCCATCACGAAGCAGTTGAAAAGGGTCACCTTGTAATCGGTTCCGGCCCCGTGCTGTATACGGCCGCCCGGTAGAAAGTTGAAATCTTCCAGGATCCCAAAAAAACGTTGCTCCCAGTCATTCCTGTTTTTCGGTTCTACGGAGGCTATCGCCCGTGCAATTCTTTTCCAGCTGTCCACCACGGTGTCTTCGTGATCGGCTCGATACTTGGTGTCCCAGATCCGGCGGGAGATTTCGGTTTCAAAATACGCTTTTTGCCTGTTCATCAGATACACTAATAACTAAAAATCGGCCGTATAAGGGCTGTAGTACATTTTCCCTCATAAGTTGTAGGCTTCCTCTGTCTGAAATAAAAACATCTATTTTTGACATTACATTCAATGTAATCGACCGTTTAATAAAAAATGAGGGTACTATCATGGCCATCAGAAAAATTGAGAAGGAAGATTTAAGTAGCTTTTTCAATGAATTCGCCAAACGATATCTGAAAGATGAACAGCCCGAATATGCGGATATCCAGGTACTATCGGAAGAATATGGAGTTCAACGGGAAACAGATTGGCTGATATTGGAAGGGATCTCCTACGATCCGAAGAAGGATATCCTGGATATCAAAGTTGAAAAGCTGGATCACATGATCATGAATCCCGTTGAGGTGTATGTGGATGAAGAACCCGGCGGGTTGATCACCAGTATGGAGATCATTCAGAAAGACGGCACCAAAAATATAGTTGAGATCCGATAACATCTTAATCTTATGTACTAATCGAATCAATTATGATAAAACGAATCTTAGTGGCGCTGGATCCCGATATCGACACCCAGATCGCTAAAAAACACGCCATCGAACTTGCAAAAACCCATGAAGCTGCCCTCAGCGGATTGGCTGTCGTGAATTTGGAACATATAGAGTCGGAGGTGGGCACGGGGGGAATCGGTACCATCTATTACGCGCAACAGCTCAGAGAGCATATGGCTGAACAGTCCCGCAAAACGGCAGGACGGCTGCTTGATGAATTTGAAATGAGCGTCAGGCATGCAGGGGTCAAATTTACCGAGAAGATGGAGGAGGGAGTACCCTACCAGCGTATCATCGAGGATATGAAGTACCACGACCTGCTGGTGGTTGGGCGGACTCCCCACTTCTTCTACAACCGCCCGGAAAAGGAGACCGTAAAGACACTAGCCAAAGTGGTAAAAAACGGTATTTCACCTACCTTAATCGTAACAGAAGCCTACCGAGAGGTCAACCGGGTGACGGTGGCCTATGATGGCAGCCCCGCATCTGCACGAACTCTTCAGTGGTTCGTGCATCTCCTTCCCTACGGAATGAATTTGTCGATTGAGCTGGTGACGGTTCCCGATGGGGATAACGAGAAAAATATGGATCAGGCAACCTTGCTGATGCGGCTGGCCGGTGAATACCTGAAAGCCCACGGTTTTGACTCGTTCGGCACTACTGTATTGGAAATCGGGGATCCCGGAGAGAAAATTCTGTCTCATCTGAAGGAGAGCGGATCCGATCTCATACTACTCGGAGCTCATTCGATGTCTGCCATCAAACGCATAGCGTTCGGATCTGTGACACACCATTTGGTGACAAAGAGCCCAGTGCCCTTGTTTCTGAGTCACTAGCCAACAGTTCATCAACACCGATCAACATAATACCTCTGCGATGGCTATTAATGAAACAGCTCTATCGGTACCCGAGCAGCCCTGGGCTAAAGAAAGTAGCGAGGTTTCATCTGCTATGGGAACAGATCTCTCCCAGGGACTCTCTGAGAGCGAGGCGGAACTACGCAAAAAT
>JAWVYR010000068.1:0-9583 GCA_033722635.1 Balneolaceae bacterium
CCGTTGACCCCGAACAATCGCGACTATATGATCGCCTGGATGACAGCCAAATCCGATTTTCCTGAGTATGGAAAGGTGGAGGTGTTCAAGCTGCCCAAGGAGCGGTTGATCCTGGGACCGGCCCAGATCGAGGCTAAGATCGACCAGGATACCGAGATCTCCCGCCAGCTCTCCCTGTGGGATCAGCGCGGATCCAAGGTGATCCGCGGCAACCTGATGGTGATCCCGATCGAGGATGCCTTCCTTTACGTGGAGCCTGTCTTCTTGATCGCCGAAGGGGTCGACATCCCCCAGCTGCAGCGGGTGATCGCCACCGAGGGCGACCGGGTGGTGATGGAGCCGAATCTGCAACTGGCCCTGGAAGCGCTCTTCGGGAAATTGCCGGAACGCCGGCCGCCCATGGTTGCCGCACCTGCCGCCGATAGCCTGGCTCCCGTACGCCCCTCGCCGGAGCTGAACAAGGTGAGTCGTCTCTGGAATGAGGCGCAAAGTGCACTGCGAGAAGGCAATTGGGAGCTGTTCGGCCGAAAGATGGAGGAGATCAAGGAGATATTGGATGAAGTGAGATAAAAGCAGATTACATAATCGATCGGCAATACTTCATTTATTATCAATACAATCCATTTCCCGATCCTCTGTCATAATCTTCTTTTCATTTTACCCCTGACAGGAATATATTCACTGTTTACTATGAGCCCTAACAGACAAACCCCCTGAAGATCTTATGCTTAATGAACCGTCATTGATTCCCCGGAACGTCGGTTGGATCGAAGTGATCTGCGGAGGTATGTTCAGCGGAAAGACGGAAGAGCTGATCAGACGGGCGCGAAGGGCCTATATCGCAGGGCAGAACGTGGTGATCGCAAAGCCGATCGTTGACACCCGTTACAGCGAGGAGGAGATCGTATCGCATGATGCCTCCTCCCTGCCGAGTATCGCAGTGGACACCGCCGACCAGATCGTGCTGCTAACCAGCGATGCGCAGGTGGTGGGTATTGATGAGGCCCAGTTTTTCGACAACCGGATTGTGGAGGTCGCCAATGAGCTGGCCAATGACGGCAAACGGGTGATCGCAGCGGGACTGGATATGGATTATCTGGGGGAGCCGTTCGAACCGATGCCCAACCTGATGGCGGTTGCTGAATATGTGACCAAACTGCATGCCGTGTGTGCCGAAAGCGGGACCATGGCGCACTATTCGCAGCGGATTGTGGAGAAGAGTGAGCGGCTGCTGGTGGGCGAGTCAGAAGCGTACGAACCCCGGGCCCGTCAGTGTTTTCGACCGCCGGTTGATCAGCGCCGAGGTAAAATTATCGCTCCCTATGGAGAAAAAGTGAAGGAGGAAGGCAAACCTGAAGAAAAAGAGGATTCGGATCAATGATAGATATTGTAAGAGGACTCCTCGGGATGGGGGTGATTCTGGGTCTGGCCTACCTGTTCAGCAACAACCGGAAAGCGGTCAGCTGGCGATTGGTGGGTACCGGGTTGGGCATTCAGTTGATCCTTGCAGTATTTATTCTTAAAGGAAGGGAGATGGCCGCCTACTGGTCGCCGCTGGGATGGCCCAAGGAGTTTTTTAGCTGGGTCTCCTCCTTTTTTGTGATCGTATTGGATTTCACCACAGAGGGAGCCGAGTTTCTGTTCGGTGACCTGGCCAAAAGTCCCGGTGTGGAGGGTAGCCTCGGTAACTTCTTTGCTTTCCAGGTACTTCCCACCATTATCTTTTTTGCTTCCCTAACCTCCATCCTCTATCACTATGGAGTCCTGCAGCGGGTGGTCAAGTATATGGCTGCCGGCATGCAAAAGCTGATGGGCACCTCCGGGGCGGAATCCCTTTCGGTGATCTCCAACATCTTTGTGGGCCAAACCGAGGCACCACTGGTGGTCGAACCCTATATCAAACGGATGACCCAGTCGGAACTGCTGGCGGTGATGACCGGTGGAATGGCCACTATCGCGGGAGGAGTGATGGCCGCCTATGTGCAGATGCTCGGCAACTCCTATGCTCAGGCCCAGGGTGTTTCCCTGGATGTAGGCCGGTTGATGTTTGCCGAGCAGCTTCTGGGGGCCAGCCTGATGGCGGCACCGGCGGCGCTGATCATCGCAAAGATCCTGTACCCTGAAACCAAGGAACCGGAAACCATGGGCGACGTGGATGTCCAGATCGATAAAACCGATGCAAACGGCATCGATGCGGCTGCCAGCGGGGCGGCCACCGGCTTGAAACTGGCAGCCAACGTTGGCGCGATGCTGCTGGCTTTCATCGCTTTGCTGGCGATGGGCAACTTTTTTATGGAAAAATTTGGCGGTATCACCGGCATCAATGCGATGATCGAGGGTGGCGATCTGCGTATCGAAACCATTCTCGGTTGGATCATCGCCCCCGTCGCCTACCTGATCGGGGTCCCCTGGCAGGATGCGATCAACATGGGATCTTTGCTCGGCACAAAAATTGTGCTGAACGAATTTGTAGCCTATCTTAAACTGTCGGAGATGGTGAAGGCGGCGTCTCTGACCGACAAGACCGTGGTGATGGCCACGTTTGGATTGTGCGGGTTCGCCAACTTCTCCTCTATCGCCATCCAGATCGGAGGTATCGGCGGGCTGGCACCCAACAGAAAATCGGATCTGGCCCGGTTCGGAATTACAGCAGTATTCGCCGGAACGATGGCCAACCTGATGACAGCCACCATCGCTGGTATGCTATTTTAATTGGATTACTACCACTATTGACCTGCAACCATTAAGAGAATGAGCCTGATGAGATTCAACGAGATCATATTTGTACTTATAGGCCTGTTGCTGGCTGGATGCGGCGGGGACAGTGTTTCCGATGAATCCCAGCGCCTGGCCCGGGTGGGCAGCGAGATGTTGACCCTGGAGGAAGCCCGGGAAAACATTCCCGCATTTATTTACCAACAGGATAGTGTGAACGCGATCCGGCAATATCGCGAGGACTGGATACGTCAGCAGCTTATGCTGCAGGAAGCCTACCGATTGCAGATTCGTCAAAATAAAGAGACCCTGAAACGGTTACAAAGACTGCAGAATGAAGTGCTCACCGAAGCGCTCAAGGATGAGGTGCTGGCCCGCTTCGAGGAGACGCTGAATGTGACCGACGAGGAGGTACAGAACTACTATCAGGCCAACAAGGAACAATTTATCCTTGATGAAAAATTTGTCCGGTTCCGCCATCTTGAGGCCGATGATGTTGAATCGGCCAGGGCTGCCAAGCGTGAGCTGCTGCGGGGCATACCCTGGGAGGAGGTGGCACAGAAATATTCGGTAGAACCCGATCTGGCATTGCGAAACTCAGAACAGTTTTGGCCTGTCTCCCTGGCGATGCGCGACATGGAGATTCTCAACCGTTATTTGAATGTTATCGGCCAGATGGAGATATCTCCCATCCGCAGGATAGGCAGCAACTATCATTTTGTTCAGCTGATCGAGACCCGGGCCAAGGGCGAACATCCCGATCTGGAATGGCTGATGAGCCAGATCAAGGACTGGCTGCGCATGGAGAAACGAAGGCGATACTACAATTCCTATGTAAAGAATCTGTATCTTAAAGCGGAATCGAATAATGAAATCGAGTCGTACAACGTTTTAGAATCTTCAGAACCCGAATTAACAGAAAATCCCGACAGTGCAGAAATCGACAAGAATGATTAAAAAAATCCTGTTACCCTTAGTATTCTCCATCATTCTTCTTCCCCCCACCCTCACCGCTCAGCAATCGGAAAACAAGAAGATGGTGGATGGTATCGTGGCCATCGTCAACAACCACATCATCCTGAAATCGGAGGTCGACCAGCGGGTAAGCGATTATATGCTGCAGTATCGCCAGCAGAGCAACCAGTCGCTCAACTTCAGCAAGGATTTGTGGTACTCCGCCCTTGAGGAAACTGTGGAAAAATATATTTTACTGGAAAAAGCGAAGCTCGACTCCATCACCGTTTCGGAAGATCAGGTCGACCAACGCATTGATCAGCGCATTCAACAGGTGATCAGCCAGCTCGGGAGCGAACGGGCTCTGGAGGATCAGTTTGGAAAAAGTGTAGTACAGCTGAAACAGGACTTGAGGGAAACCTACCGAACGGAAATGATTGTCCAGAAATACCAGCAGGATTTAATGGATAAGGTCGATATCACCCGTCCGGAGGTAAAACAGTATTTCGAGCAGATACCACAGGATTCACTGCCAACTATCCCCGAACAGGTGGCCGTATCCCAGATTGTAGCGGTTCCTCCCCCGATGGAGAATGCAGAGAAGGCTGCCTATGAGCTGGCCAAACAGCTGAGGGATTCAGTCGTTATTCACGACAAAAATTTTGAGGAGCTGGCCCGGAAATACAGCGACGGTCCTTCCGCTCCAAATGGGGGAAAACTGCCGCTGATGTCGCTCAACGACTTGGTCGCCGAGTATTCGGCCGCTGCTTCCGCCCTTCAACCCGGGGAGATATCCAATGTGGTGAAAACAACATTCGGTTATCATGTCATCCGCCTGAACCGGCGTGTGGGCGACCAGATCGATACCAACCATATACTTATCAGTATCGATGAAGAGAATTACGATGAGCAGGCGGCGATCGACCGGCTTAAACAACTGCGCGACAGCGTCATGACGAACGAAAATGTCTCCTTCGCAGAGCTCGCACGTAAATATTCGGATGATCCCAACACCGCACCTCAGGGTGGCCGCATTTTCAATCCCCGTACCGGTGAACGGATGATACCGCTCTCACAGCTGGATCCGGCTATGTATCGTATTGTGCTGCTCCTGGACGAACCCGGAGACATCTCGGAACCGAAACCGTTCAACCTTGGCAGTGCCTCCAACAGAGCCTTTCGCATCGTCCGTCTCGACCGGCGGGTCGAGGAGCATGTGGCCAATTTTAAGGACGACTATGAACGGATCCGACAGTCGGCACTGCAGGAGAAACGATTTAAACACCGCCAGAAGTTGTTGAGGAAATTTAAGAAGGAGGTGTATGTCGAGTATAAAATTGACGTTCCCACATATATAACCAACCCGACAACAAGCTGAAATGAGTATCATCCCGGACGAACCCGTCGAAGCGGTTGATTTTTTCCAGGAATCGGTCGACAACATCAAGAAGGAGATCGCCAAGGTGGTTGTGGGCCAGAAACAGATCATCGACCAACTGCTGATCTGCCTCTTCTCGCGGGGGCACTGCGTGCTGATCGGGGTTCCAGGTCTGGCCAAAACCCTGCTGGTTCGCACCGTTGCCCAAACCCTGTCGCTGAGTTTCAATCGCATTCAGTTTACTCCTGACCTGATGCCCGGCGATATTACGGGCACCGAAATTATCGAGGATGACAGACAGACCGGAAAAAAAGCATTTAAATTTGTGAAGGGCCCCATCTTTGCCAACATCATTTTGGCTGATGAAATAAACCGTACGCCTCCCAAAACACAGGCGGCGCTGCTGGAAGGGATGCAGGAATATCATGTAACCACCGCCGGCAATACCTATGATCTGGAACTGCCGTTTTTCGTATTGGCCACCCAGAATCCTATAGAGCAGGAAGGCACCTATCCATTGCCGGAGGCTCAACTCGACCGCTTCATGTTCAACCTGTGGCTGGATTATCCCTCCCTTGACGAAGAGATGGATATCGTCAGTCAAACCACCTCCATTCAGCAGGAACAGGTGGAGTCGGTGCTGGAAGCGCAGCAGATCCTCGAACTTCAAAATCTGGTCAGGGAAGTACCGGTTCCCGAAAGTGTATTGAATTATGCCGTGAGGCTGGTGGGCATGTCGCGACCCAACTCACCCATTGCACCCGATTTCATCAACAAGTATATGAGCTGGGGTGCCGGTCCCCGGGCTTCGCAGTACCTGATACTGGGCGGCAAGGCCCGGGCACTCACGAAAGGCCGGTATAACGTTACCGAAGAGGATGTTCGGATATTAGCCAAGCCGGTGTTGCGGCATCGCATCGTTAATAACTATGCCGCTGAAGCCGAAGGGCTGTCGCCGGACAGGCTTATCGAAATGCTTATCGATCATCTGGAATAACTGAACCTGTGGAATTTGCATTTGAAGGTTTTCAATCAGCTCTCCCCTGGTGGATACTGCTCGTGCTGGCTGTGGCATCGATTCTGCTTTCGTGGTGGAGTTATGAAAAGTATAGCGGGCTCTCCCGATTCTACCGGTATGGATTGGTTTTTCTTCGATCCGCAGTATTCCTGATACTTTTTTTGCTGCTTCTCAATCCCTTTTTCAGATCGGACAGGACCTACCGGGTAAAACCCCGTATCACCGTTTTGATGGACAATTCAGCGAGTATGACGATCGAAAAGGGTACCTACAACGGGGAGGAATCCTTCCGAAGGGTGCTGCGGGACCTTGCACTGGATGATTCCTCCAGGGTCCGCTTCGAATTCTATAGGTTTGATGAAAATGTTATACCGGACAGGCCCGGCAGCCTGTCCTTTGACGGTAGTGAAACCAATCTTTACAACGCGGTTAATGTGATTAAAAACAGCGAGCGGAAGGTCCGGGCGGGTATCCTGATCACGGACGGTATTTTCAATAAGGGGCGTGATCCCTCCTTTCTCTCCACCGAGATCGAGACCCCGATCTATACGGTGGCCGTCGGGGATACCAGTCGCCTGCAGGATCTGGTGATTCGCAACCTGCAGACCAATGCTACAGGATATCTCAATACCCTGCATCCGGTACGGGCGACAATCTATAACAACGGTTTTACCGGGCAGCCGGTGCGCGTAGAGCTGCGCTCAGGAGAGGAAATTCTTCAGACCAAAACGATCCGTCCACCGAGCGATCTATCAACGACGGAGGTTCAATTTGAACTGCAGCTCGAGACGGAAGGGCTGCGCCAGTTTGAGATGGTGATCCCCGGCCGATCGGGCGAATGGACCGAGGCCAACAACCGGCAACCTTTCTCCATCGAGGTACTCGACAGTAAACAGCAGATTCTCAGCTTGGCATGGGAGATCCATCCCGATGTTGGTGCGATACGGTCGCTGCTCAGAAGTGATGAAAACACCCGGCTGTACACGAGAACCTGGGTGCGGGGATCCAGATTTGTCGAAAGCGGCGGCCTTGGGCTCGATCCGGATACGCTGGATTTGATCATCCTGCACGGCTATCCCCGTGCGGGTCTTTCGGATGAGATGGAAATTGAGCTTGCCGGTTATCTGGACCGTGTGCCCTATATATTTGTCGCCACCCCCTCCTCTGCTGCAGGCAGCCTGGCACGGCAGGGAGTGGAATTGCCGCTGAGTCCTGCCGGATTTTCCCGACCGGTATCCAGAGTCCAACCGCAGCCGGCCCTGGATCATACGGCGCATCCTGTACTTGAGCTACCCGAAATCGAAGAGGGGCTGCTTCCGGCGGTTTATGCTCCACTTGACGGACTCGAGGCGGTCCTACCCGCTACGGTACTCTTCAACAGCGTTTTTCAGGGACAGGATACCGGCCTGCCGTTGATAGCGGTATCTGAAACCGGAAACATGCGGGCCTCCCAATTGCAGGCCTTCGGCTGGTATCGATATTTTCAGGATCCCAGCCCGGTGATTCGCAACTGGGTAAATGCGCTCTTCTTCAATCTGGTCAGCTGGACCGCTTCCAAGCCCGACAGCAGAAGGCTCAAGGTCTATCCGTCTCAGAAAGTCTATTCCGGTTCTGAATCTGTTTCCTTTGATGCCTTTCTGACCAACGAGAGCGGGGAAAGCGAATCGGATGCGGTAATTGACCTGACACTGGACGGATCCTCGATAGATACGCGATTGTATACAATGAACAATCAGGGCAACGGCCAATATACCCTGCAGATAGGTTCGCTTCCCGAAGGGATCTACACCTATGCTGCCAGCGCACGCAAGGGTCAGCGTACTATCGACACGGGCGAAGGTGAATTTTCGATCAGCAGTTCAAACATCGAATTTGTGAACACACTGCGGAATGACCCGCTTCTGGAGAGAATTGCCGCCTCAACGGGAGGTGCGTTTTTCACCTTTCAGGATGCACCGGAGGTGCGGGATCACATGGAACAGCAAAACCTGTTTGAGCAGTCAACAGAAACCGAAACGACCTTCTTCTATTTCCATCGCCACGCAGCGTGGTTCATCATCATAATTTTGCTGCTGACCGGAGAATGGCTTCTTCGAAAATATGCCGCTCTTCCCTGATCGACAGTAGGAATCCCGTCAGCGTACCGGTGATTCAAGAATCTGGATTTCGCCCATTGTCGCATCCATCTTTGCTCTCACTCCGACCGGAACGGTGAACATGTCATCAATATGGCCGATCATGGTTCCGCTGAAAGCGGGGATCTTCAGGGGCTTGATATGATCCTCGAAGATCTGATCCAGCGACAGGCTGTAGTCGTTGGCAGGTTGGCAGTTGGTGCACCGGCCAAAAACAAACCCGCTGAGTTGATCCAGAACTCCGCTGAGTTTGAGCTGGGTCAACATGCGGTCGATCCGGTAGTGCTGCTCCCCCACATCCTCCAGGAACAGTATGGCTCCCTCCCACTTCGGCAGGTATGCTGATCCCAGCATGGAGGTGATTACACTCAGGTTTCCCCCCAGCAGTTTTCCATCTGCTGTGCCCTTCCGGATCACCCGATGCGTACCTTCCTCGTTGGGTTCCGTACCCGATTCCAACCTGAAGGGCCTGCCCTGCATAACCGCCATCTCAAAATGGCCGGCCGTAAATTCGGACCAGTTTGATTTTCCCACAGGGCCGTGAAATGTGACCAATCCTGTTCGGGCGTGGATAGCCAGCAGCAGCGAGGTGATATCGCTGAAACCGATCAGCGGTTTGGGATTCCTGCGAATCACCTCATAATCGATCAACTCCAGGATACGATTGGACCCCCATCCCCCCCGGTATGGGATGATCGCATCGACTTCCGGATCGGCAAACATCGCATTCAGGTCCTCCGCCCTGCGTTCGTCGCGACCTGCAAAATATCCGTATTGTCCCCTGGCGTTGCCCCCTTCCTTGATGGTAAATCCCAACGAGCGGATCGTGCTGTTGATCTCATCATACCGATTAGATTCGGGCAGAATGCTGGCCGGGCTGACCAAGCCGACGGTATCACCCCGCTCCAGTCGCGGGGGCTTCAGAACGGTATCCAAACCCGACGGACGGAGGATAGCGGACGGTGCCAGATATCCTGCCAAACCGCCCAATCCCAGAAGTTTAAGAAAATGGCTGCGGGAAAAATGCATAGGTATAATATAACTGTTACCGGTAAAGATCGTACTGTTCGATGATCTCAAGCACCTCATCGGGAATCATCGAATCCACCGGCTGCTGTTCGGCTATCCGGTTGCGAATTTCTGTGGATGATACCTCCACCGGCTGATGATCCACAAAATGCGCTCGATCCATGATCTCCTGGTCAACATCTTCGGAGCTCGAGCCCGGCCGTCGGGCCACCATCAGTTCACACTCCTTCAGCAGATCGCGGTATCTGTACCAGGTATGAAATTCCCGCAAGGAGTCTTCTCCGATGCAGAGATAAAAGGGTTGTTCCGGGTATTTCTTTTTAAGATGTCTGACCGTCTGGATGGTATAGGAGG
>JAWVYR010000069.1:0-9571 GCA_033722635.1 Balneolaceae bacterium
AGTCATCGAAGCTACCGAGGAGGCGATCTTCAATTCCCTGTTCCATGCTGAATCGATGACCGGTAGAAACGGGCACCACGTGGCAGCCCTGCCGGTCGACGAGGTGTTGAACATTATCGAGCGTTACAGACCTGCTGAAAACTGAATACCTGCGCCATGAAAAAGATCAACTACCATCACGTCGGTTATTTTCTGTTGATCAATTTCGGGCTGTGCTGGTCGATCGCCTTCGGTTATACGCTGAATGGCGGATCCCTTTCCTCCCCATGGTTTACCCTGGTAGCCCTCTCCTGCATGTTCACACCGGCCATTGCTGCAGTGATTGCACAAAAATGGATCAAACGGGCACCGTTGGCAGAACTGGGACTTACATTTACCTTTAACCGCTGGATAGTTGCGGCGGCTGTCCTGCCCATTCTTATCGCGCTTTTTGTGATCCCGGTCAACGCCCTGCTGCCCGACGTCTCCATCGGATCGACCCTGGAAATCCTGAAAAGCCAGATGGAGAGGGCGGAACTACCCGAAGCACAGGCCGACCTCTCCATAACCTTGCTCGAACGCATGGGAGGCTGGTTGCCGGTCCTGCTGATCGGCGTGAGCATCCTGGCTGCTCTCCTGTTCGGTCCAACGATCAATGCGGTGCCGGCCCTGGGTGAGGAGCTGGGATGGAGAGGATTTCTGCAGCACGAGCTTCGCCCGCTGGGTTTCTGGCGCTCCTCCCTGATCATCGGATTGATCTGGGGAATCTGGCATTTTCCGCTGATTATCGCGGGATACAACTATCCCCAGCATCCCGTGGCGGGTGTTTTTATGATGACCCTGTTCACGGCGGGCCTCTCCCCCATCTTTGCCTACCTGACGGAAAAAAGCGGTACCGTAATCGCTGCGGCGGTGATTCATGGCACCCTGAATGCCATCGCCGGACTTCCGCTTTTCTTTCTGGTTGGGGGTAACGACCTTCTCAAGGGTACTACGGGTGTAGCAGGCATCGGAATCATTCTGTTGCTAAATGCAGGAGTGTATCATTTAAGAAAAAATGATACCTTCATCGACGAGACATCTACAGACTGATTAGATCGAATAAAGGCCAATAAATTTATCATCATGCTCCATTTGCACCGGTTTACAGCCCTTGTTTTTATTCTGCTGTACGCGACTGTGCTTTATGCCCAGCCATCGGCATCCACCGGCAGCACAGCTGACACAAACGAAGAAACCGTGACACCCTATATGGATCAGCAGGTACGCAACCGCTTCAGCATCTGGGCTGGGTATTCCTTTAATTCGGCTACCATCATAGGGGAAACGGCCAATGCCTCCCTGGGCATGTTGGGGATTAATTACAACCGCAGGATCTTCGAATTCCGGAAAATCGCTTTCGAATATTCGGCTGATCTCAACTTTTTTGCCAACTATGACTACCCGGAATTCAATCAGGAGAACAGCCGTAACATCTTGCAGGGCTTGGGCTTCTCCCCGGTTGGATTTCAGCTAAATTTCGATGATGCCCGGAAAGTCTATCCCTATTTCAGGAGCTCCGGTGGCCTAATGGTGATGGAAGCGCCTTTTCCCGACAACCGGGGAACAAAATTGAATTTCACCTTTGAACTGGGTGCCGGCCTCGAATTTGCCATCATGAAGCACACCCATCTATTTCTGGGCTACAAATACCACCATCTTTCCAATGGAGAGACCGGACAGATCAACCCGGGCGTGGACTCAAATCTGTTTTACGGCGGCCTGACGATCTTCTGAGCATGCATTACTCCGCTCTTTTTTGTTCCTTGTATCTAACTTACAACAAAAAGTGGATGCCGTATGCGTGCTCTGATTTTCACCCTGTTCCTGTTTCTCTCTACCTCCCCGTTTCTGCAAGCCCAGATATATAATTCGGAAGAACCGTTAACCCATACCTTCTCCATTGTAGCTAAAGATACCGCTACCGGCGACATCGGGGTTGCGGTGCAATCACACTGGTTTTCGGTGGGCTCTGTGGTGTCTTGGGCCGAAGCGGGCGTCGGCGCTGTAGCTACCCAGTCGCTGGTCAATGCGTCGTTTGGTCCGCGGGGGCTGGAGTTGCTCAGGGAGGGCTTATCTCCCCGGGAGGCGTTAGACAAGCTGCTCGAGGAGGATCCGGGTAGAGATTTCCGCCAGGTGGCTATCGTGGATGTCAGAGGCCGGGTGGCAGCACATACCGGCAAGAAATGTATTGCCGAGGCGGGCCATATTGAGGGAGAAAACTTTTCAGTGCAGGCCAATATGATGCTGAAGGATACCGTATGGCCGGCTATGGCGAAAACCTTTCGCAATACTGAAGGTCTGCTGGCGGAACGGATGGTTGCGGCGCTTCACGCTGCCCAAGACCAGGGAGGCGATATTCGCGGACAGCAGTCTGCAGCGATCATTGTGGTACGCGGAGAGAAGACCGGCAAGCCCTGGGTCGACCGGAAGATTGATCTCAGGGTTGAGGATCACCCCCGCGCGGTCGATGAGATGGCACGGGTGCTAAAACTGCACCGGGCCTATGAACATATGAATCGCGGTGACGTGGCCATCGAGGAAGGAAATGTGCAGAAAGCCCTGAAGGAATACCGCTCTGCAATGGAGATGTTCCCTGAAAATATCGAAATGAAATACTGGACGGCGGTATCGCTGGCTAATGCCGAGAAGCTTGAACAGGCACTCCCCCTTTTCCATGAAGTTTTCAGCGAGGATGAGCATTGGGTTGAACTGACCCGGCGAATCGTTCCAAACGGCATTCTGAATGTGGACCAGAATACGCTGGAAAAAATTTTGTCGGTGCATACAAATTGACTTCCTCTTCCGGCAATCATGAAAGACTCCCGGTTTGGAACAATTCAGCAGGCAAATCGTAAATCAGTTTGTAAAAAGATAATTATCAAGGTTTACGCTCATGAGAACATTCAGACTTGCGCCCTTGCTGATCTTGCTTTGTTTTTCAATGACCATCGCAGCTTTGGCGCAGGACAGTGACCAGGACAAAGAGATCACCCGGTATGATCTCCGCTACTCCACCTTCCGGCTGGCCCTGATCCCCGGGCTGAGTACAAACGGCCCGCAGGCAAAGGAATATGCCTCAGGATATTCGCTGAATCTACTGGTCGGATACAATGGTGCTCTACACCGTGGGCTGGAATTGGGGGGTCTTGCCAATTTAAACAAATACTACGCACGCGGTGTACAGCTGGCAGGACTCCTAAACTATTCAGGCCGTGAAACACAGGGTGTTCAACTGGCCGGGGCACTCAATCTCAGCGGGGGCGATATGCAGGGCTTGCAGCTGTCTGGCCTGGGTAACGTCAGCAGGGCCGACATACAGGGTATTCAGTTGAGTGGAGCCGCCAACTGGGCTGCACGGCATGCCCAGGGGATTCAACTTTCAGGAGCGCTTAATTATGCGGGACTGGATATGCAGGGGATCTTTGTGGCCGGGGCTGCCAATCTGTCCTCCAGAAATTTGCAGGGATTGATTCTTTCGGGTGCAGCCAACTATGCTACCAGGGAGATGCAGGGGATCATGCTTTCCGGGTTGTTCAACTACTCCGATTCATTTCAGGGCTTGGCCGCGAGCAGTGTAAATATTTCCAGGCTGATGCAGGGGATCCAGATCGGACAGGTCAATGTGGTGAAGCAGGGGCAGGGAATCCAGCTGGGGGTTATCAACTACGGCCACCATTTCGAAGGATTGCCGGTGGGATTGATCAGTTACTATAAAAACGGGCGTTCCGATATCGATATATGGACGAGCGACGCCGGTTTCACCAATATCGGTATCAAACTGGGCACCAACCGCATATACAATATGATTTCAATCGGATATAACCTGGGCATTGGCCGCGATGTATGGCAACTGGGTTGGAGCATCGGTAGCCGGACCGACTACAAAAAACATTTTACTATCAATGATTTCACCTTCTTCAAAATCAACGAGGGGGATTGGACCAAGGATCCCAATACGCTGTTCAAGTACCGCTTTCTGCTGGGTAAGGACTTCGGGAGTGGTTTGCAGATCTACGGCGGTCCCACCATCAACATGCTGATCTCCCGGGTGCCCGGCAGCAGCGACTATACCTGGTACCGTCTCTTCGATATTGAATCCGGCGGAAGAGCATATCTGTTCTGGATAGGCTACGCCCTCGGCGTGGAACTTTTTTGATCTCGCTCTACTTTTTCCGTCATATCCTGAAAGATTGCGGGTTGCAAGGGTAATATTTTCGATGCGAGGATGTTTAACCAGTACATCCAAATAAACGTATTAACCATGACCAAGCAGCTGTTATCCATATTTACCGTCAGCCTGATGCTGATCGCCTCCTGCAGCCTTGAAGAGGGCCTGAAGGAGGAGATCGAAAGCCGATCGGCAGAACCTGTATCCAACAACCTAACTTCCGCCAAACAGGACACCATGGAAAAAGAAAAAATTCAAAAGACCGAAGAGGAGTGGAAGGAGATCCTGACCTCCCATGAATACCGTATTCTTCGTAACAAAGGCACGGAGATGCCCTATGTGAACGAGTACTGGGACAACAAAGAAGAGGGTGTATATGTCTGCGCCGCTTGCGGGCAACCCCTTTACAGCTCCGAACACAAATATAAGTCCGGCACCGGCTGGCCCAGTTTCTGGAAGCCGATCGAGGATGATGCCGTAGGAGAGCGGGTGGACAAAAGCATGTTCATGACCCGCACTGAAATCATCTGTTCGCGCTGTGAATCGCACTTGGGACATGTGTTCGAGGACGGTCCCGATCCGACCGGCCTTCGATACTGCATGAATTCGGCCGCGCTTGATTTTAAGCAGAAGGATATGGATGGAGATGAGAAGAGGACCGACAGTACCGATACCGAACAATAAAGATCTGAAAGAGCTCCACCAACGGCATTAAGGCAGGGATTGCATTCCTGCCTTTTTTATTGTTCATGGCTTTTGTATATATCGTGGCATACATCCAATCGAATCCTAATTTATGAGTGCAAAAGCCCAAATCCTTGAAACAGCGGAATTCAATCCCGACATCAAACGCTACCTGTTGATTTACGGCATTCTGATCCTATTCATCACGCTGGTGGGCATCGTGCTCATCCCCTTCTGGGCCTTCATCGCACCCTATTTCATCAAGCGTTATTACGACCGTCTTCATTGCGAACTGACTACCCGATCCCTGCGTTTTGAGAAAGGATTGATATTCCATGTGGAGCGCACGATTCCCCTGGATAAAATTCAGGACCTGACCTTTAAAGAAGGCCCCCTCCTCAAGAAATTCGGACTGAGTATTCTGAAGATCGAAACAGCGGGCAATACCGGCCAGGGTATGAGTGACCTCACGCTAATCGGCATCATCGGCGCCTCCGATTTCCGAAACAAGGTGCTGGAGCAGCGCGATCGGGTAACCGAAAATATCGGAAGTGGAGGCGGTGCTGATCGGGATGAGATGCTGGAGATTCTGCGTGATATCAGGGACAGCCTCGGAAGAATCGAAACGAATATTTAATATCGGAGAGAATCAGTTGCTCTCGCCCGATCGGGTCAGCCTTTTATTATAGAGCAACAACAGCCCCATCACGATGGCCCACTGCACCAATACCGTGGCCACCGAAAACTGGCTCAATGGATTGTACCAGCTGTCAGGTGCATATTCCGAAGCACTCAGGTACATCCACCAGGCCAGAAGGGTGATCACCTCCACCGGTACCACATATTTGATGATCACATCCCACCAGCCCTTTAACTGATACCGGCTGTACTCGTTGTTGACGATATTTTTGCGAAATTCTGGCGGACTAAAACGAATGACTGAGAATGCGATAAAGGCCCCGGATACCATCAGTCCCACTCCCCAGACAAAATCCTGGTTGGCCAGAAACTCGACGTTGATGGCGGACGGCATACCCAATAGAAAGCCGGCGACACAGATACCGACCGTTGCCTTTTTCCGGGATACACCCAGATCCACAAAGACCCGGCTGGCCAGTTCGATCATGGAGATCAGCGAGCTGAACGCGGCGAAAGTCAACCCAAGGAAGAAGAGGATGGCAAAAATCTTTCCACCCGGCATCTCATGAAAAAGCTGCGGCATCCACATGAAGGTGAGTCCGGTGGAGGCCGGTCCCGAAGTTTGCATCACTTCCAGGATCTCGCCGTTGCTCATCTGACCGCCCAGCGTGCCGAAGACCGTTGAAAATATGATGACGGCCGCCAGCAGGGAGATAAAGTTGTTGCCGATGCCGGTCTGAAAAGCGCTGACGGTCACATCGTCGCGGTTGCGCATGTAGGCGGCGTAGGTAAGGATCAGTCCCCAGGCGGCCCCGGTATCCCAGGCATTCTGGGTGAGCGCCTCCAGCCAGAGCCGAGGTCTGGTCAGCGTCGACCAGTCCGGGGTGAACAAATAGGCTATACCCTCGAAACTTCCCGAGAGTGTAAGCGCCCGGACCAGCGATATAATCAGGACCAGTACCAGTGAGGGTATTAGAATTTTGTTTATCCGCTCGATCGAGGAGACCCCCTTTACGATGATGAACCCGCCGGCCCCCATCATCACGGCATGAAACACCGAGGGCCAGGCCGACCCCTGGAACCCCTCCCAGATCGTTGTTGCCTGTTCAAGACTGGAGGGCAGCTCCGCCGTGACGGAAGTGATCAGATAGTAAAGGCACCAGCCCGCCACCACGCTGTAGTAGAACATGATGGCTGTGGCCACGAAGCCGATAAAACCACCCATCCAGGAAAATTTCGTTCCCACCAGCCGGGCGAAGGAACCTATCACCCCTTTCCGGCCGTGCCTTCCGATACCATATTCAGCGATGATGAGGGGGATCGACCAGAGAAATAGAAAACAGAGCCAGGCCACCAGAAAAGCCCCGGCCCCCTCCTCCCCGCCGTTCTGGGCGGCGATTCTCGGGAATCTCCATATATTGCCGGTTCCCACCGCGATACCCAGCACGCTGAGAATCAATCCCAGTTTAGTTGAAAAGAATTGTCCCGATCCGGACTTTCGCTTCAATTGCTCATTCATAAACGGGGTTGTGCGTTTTTGTTCATGGTACATTCGGTTTGGAAGTCGGTATCGATGCGGCCGTGTCCATCGTTGTTCAACCTCCGGATAACCCTCGGCCTTCCAGCCGGTTCTTTTTTAACCATTTTTTTCATGATAGGCAAGTGCACACAGCCTTCAAATTTGTAGCGCCAGCCGACCTGAGACTTATTTAGCAAATTCGTAAATAAATTGATGATGCGCTCGTTAACCATTTTGAATCTAATCAGCCTATGGCTATTATTGGCAGCGAAAATCGGTTGTTGTCATCTTGCTCGCTGTAAGTGCATGAATCATCGAATGGATAAAACGATTGCGAATGTTTTCAGATCATAAAACGACGAACAGATACCTGGCGTTACTGGCATTTTTTGCCTCCCTCCTGCTCTACACATTAACCCTGGCACCCACGGCGAGCTTTTGGGATGCTGGTGAATTTATAGCTGTGGCCGACGGACTGGAGGTGAACCATCCGCCGGGAGCGCCATTTTACTCACTGCTGGGCAGAATGTTTTCGATGTTTATGCCGGCCGCGTATGTAGCGTTGAGTATCAATTTTATCAGCGCCCTGGCTTCGGCATTGACCATAATGCTGCTCTACCTGATTGTTGTCCGATTGGTCAGGGAGTTCAAGGGTGCCCCCGATGAGATGGAAAAAATTGACAAGATCGGCATGTACGCCGGTGCCCTGCTCGGAGCCTTCACCTTTGCCGTAACCGACACCTTCTGGTTTAATGCGGTTGAAGCGGAAGTCTATGCGGTATCGATGTTCTTTACCGCCATTGTTGTCTGGCTGGCGCTCAAATGGTCGGAGTATCACGAGGAGCCCTACAACGAGCGCTGGCTGTTGCTGATCGCCTACATGTTTGGCATCGCGATCGGGGTTCACCTGCTGAACCTGTTGGCCCTCTTTTTTGTAGCGCTGATTATCTATTTCAAAAAGCGCGACTTTACCCTGGTATCGCTGGCGCTGACTTCGGTGATCGCCGTAATATCGTTTTTCGTCATCTACCCTTTCACTATACAGATGCTGCCAGAATTGATGGACAACATCGGAAGGGCGACCTACGGGCTGATCGGTCCGATCAGTTTTATCGTACTGGTGATCGCGGTGATCGCAGGAGGCATCTACTACACCCATACACGGAACTACCGCCTGGCCAATATCATACTGCTGGCCTATGCGATGATCATGATCGGCTATTCATCCTACGCGGTTATCTTCATCCGCTCGATCGCCGATCCGCCGATCGATGAGAATGATCCGGAGACCGTCGAGGCCTTTATCAGTTACCTTAAGCGCGAGCAATACGGCTCCACCCCGGTGCTTACCGGTTATACCTATGACAACTCCATCGGCGATATCAACCGCAATAAGGAGACGATCTTTCCGAGACGATACTCTCCCCAGGGCAATCACCTGCAGCAGTACGCCCAATACGACAGCGACCTGGACTTTTTTCTGGACTACCAGCTGAATCATATGTATATCCGATATTTCAACTGGAATTTCATCGGACGTGAATCGGACATACAGGATACCGGCTGGCAGGCAGGCTTTACAGAAAGCAGGCATGAAGACAATCCCGCTCATAACAGCTATTTTTATCTGCCTTTCCTGCTCGGGTTTTTTGGTATGATCTATCATTTCCAAAAAGACTGGAAGCGGGCCCTGTCGGTGATGGCGCTCTTTATCATGACCGGATTGGCCATCATCGTATTCCTGAATCAGACCCCGATGCAGCCGCGGGAGCGGGACTACGCTTATGTGGGATCCTTTTTCGCTTTTGCGATATGGATCGGCATGGGGGGCGTGGGCATCACCGATTTTATCAAGGAATTTCTGAAGAAAAATCTGCTGGCGGCTTACGCCGTGCTTGGATTGCTGTTCGGAGCGGTTCCCTTTTGGATGCTTTATCAGAATTATCATGACCACGATCGTAGTGAACGGTATGTGGCGGCCGATTATGCCTACAACCTGCTTCAGTCGACCGCTCCGAACTCCATCATCTTTACCAACGGCGATAATGACACTTTCCCGCTCTGGTACCTGCAGGAGGTTGAGGGCGTTCGCACCGATGTGCGGGTGGTTTGCCTCAGTCTGTTGAATACCGACTGGTATATCAAGCAGCTCCGGGACCAGTGGTCGCATGAATCGGCCCCACTCCCGATCTCGCTGAGCGATGAGGAGATTGAGCGCATCACTTCCAATCTGACACTGCATGAACCGGATACCGTTACCATACCGGTCGATAAACAGCTGCTGAGAAGCGCTTTTTCCGGAGATCAGACCTACAAGGAGATGATCGGAGTAAAGTCGGACAAGGATATACGGCTTTTCAGGGAGGGTGTCGAGTTTGGTATCCCGGTGGATTCGCTCGACAACCAGGTAAGCTGGTATTTCCGCGGCCGGTCTGCCGGCACCGATTACGAGGGAAATCCCCGTTACTATACCCAGGTACAGGATGAAGTGATCCTGGATATGCTGAAGACCAACCGCTGGCTAAGGCCGGTCTATTTTG
>JAWVYR010000070.1:0-9541 GCA_033722635.1 Balneolaceae bacterium
GCCCACTGGATCGAAATAACCGCGATTGGTCCTTCCGAACGGAAAATTACATTTGACAACAAACAAAATTAATGTGATATATTTGTTTAGTTATGTCAGTGAACAGAAGATTATCATATCGCCTTGACCGCCTGCCGGTCATCTATCCCTATCACCGGAGGGCCAATAACGCCATTCAGCTGGGAGACTTGGTCTATTACGGCCCCTGTCCCGAATATTACGGCATAGGCGAGGTGGTGCGCTGCCTGGAGGGATTTTGTATAGTAGATTTCAGGGGCACCGGCCTGTTGAACATCCAGAAAGATGCAATGGCGATAAAGTATCTTATCCCTATCCACAAGCTGAACCTGGGCCATATACTCAAATCAACCTGACCGCTCCCTGAAGCTGAGTGGGGAATCAGGTTGCGAGAGCAGTTCATCCTTTTTTGCCCTTCCGAAGAGCCACAGAATGATGCTGACCGCCAGACCGGGGTAGAAGGGTTCAATGCCCAAAAAAGTGTAGGCGTAAGGTTCCGGGTTGTAGAGTGTGCCGAGAATCAACCAGGTAAGCGATACGCCGATCCCCAGTATCATGACCGGCAGCACATACCCCTTTTTCAGCGTAAAGAGCCGCAGGTAGACCCCCAGCACCGGGATGAGTAGCCCCGGCAGCATCACCGAACCGATTACATACCAGAGATCGATCACACTCGGATAGATAATGATCAGCAGGATGCCCAGCAGGGCGGCCACCAGTACGCTGATGCGAGTCCAGCGGTTGTTCGGGATGCCGGGATATAGTTTTACCAGAAAATCACGGCCGAGAGTCTGCCCCGATAGGAACAGGTAGCTGTCGAGCGTTGACATGATGCTGGCCAGCAGGGCCACAAAGAAAAGCCCCTTAAATCCCAGCGGCAGCAGCTCATTGGCGAGATAGGGATAAACCATTACCGGTTGGTCAAGGCCCGGGCCGAGCACCGCCCATCCATACATTCCACTGAAGACGGTCATGAAATCGAAGAGGGTCCACAACCCGATCGAGATGAAGATTCCCCGCCGCGCGGTTTTGGGGGATTCAGCTGCAGCCGCACGCTGGTGGAAACTGGGGTCCACGAAGGTCCACAGTGCAATAAAAAACCAGACCAGTATATAGCCCAGATCGTGCCCTCCGGTGATATCGCGGTAGGTGGAGGGGACATCATTCCATAAAGTGGGAAGCGATCCATATTCCACGCTTCCGAAATAGAGCAGGATGATGAAACCGCCGAACATCATGATCACCTGCAGGGCATCGGTCCGCACGACCGCGCTGAATCCCCCGAAACTGATGTAAGCCACCGAGAAAAGGGCCACGGCGCTGGCATACCATAGGAAATTGCCGGCACCTCCGGTCAGGTATTGGAAGATCAGCCCCAGCATCAGTATATAGGGTGCCGGGCTGACCAGGACGAATACAGGAAGGGCCGAGAGCCGTCCTGCCGTCTCCCCATAAAAGTCACCGACCGCTTCCGGTATGGAGAGCGCCTTGTTCAGCCGTATTTTTCCGGCGAGGAGCAGGGCAAAAAGGGCGGAAAAAATATAGAACGGAACACCGAAGAGAAGCCATTGCGAAAGTCCGTACTGATAGCTGTATTCACCGACGCCCAGAATTCCACCATACCAGGTGGATACCAGGGTGGCGACAAAAGCGGGCAGAGTCATCTTCCTGCCCAACAGCAGGAACGACTCCTCATCCTTGTCTTCCCACCCCTTCTTCCAGCTGAGCACCACCAGAAATACAAAATAGGCCAGGATGATCAGCCAGTCTAGAGTGCTGAATTCAAGTGCATTCAAAAGCGCCGGGTCTGGTTAATAAATTTGGTTTGGAAGATAGATGATTCAGGATCTTCCTTCAACGGACTATCGGGTGGAATGGTCTTCGATGAACAGGGCCAGATCCCCATCCACATATTCAATGCTGAAAGGGGAGGATTCCACCCGGTTTGCATGACCGTCACGGATCCCCACCTCAAGATCTTCGTCATTCAGCGGGTATTTCAAGCCTCGGGTTTTGATACCCTGCACTTTCCCGGAGAGTGGAATGAGTGACAAGGTTGTTCCAACGGGATAGGCTCCCTCAAACTCACGGGGGATCAGGTAGGCTTCGCCAAAACGGTCTTTGAAGAGAAGCTGTTCGAACTGTTCGTCGAACTGTTTCAGCACGGATAGGTTTTTCAGCGTATGATCCAGCCGTAAGCCGGTGGCTCCCAGGACCCGGACCTCCCGTCCGCCTCTTTCCTTTGCTAGATTGAGCGCCTTTTCCAGGTCGTTGGTTTCCTGGTCCTCTATCTTGATCACTTCCAGGGACCCGCTGGCCCCGTTGTCGAAGCTGTCCAGGTCACCTACCACTGCATCCGGTTCAAAATCCATATCCAGCGCGATATTGGCGCCGCCGTCCGCTGCGATGAACAGTTCGCACCACTGCACCTGGCTGGCCAGCAGGGGCCGGGGTGGAGGGGATCCGTTACATAAAATCAGAATCTTCATTCTCCTGCAGTTCCTGTGGGTCGTTCCTCGTTGTAAGTGAATATTCCGTGGATAATACGTTAATCGGAGCTAAATATGCGGGTTAAAAAAATATTGCTTTCTTCAAAGCTATGCCTCATTTTAATAAGCTTATTTTTCGGTAAAATATTGTACGGCGGTTCATCATGTTTGCTGAGTTAATACAAAAACTTCAATCTCACAACACGGTAGGCGTTTATTCGCATATCCGGCCTGATGGTGACTGCATCGGGGCCCAGATTGCCGTCTCCCTCTGGCTGAAAGCCAATGATATTGAAGCGATCGCCTTCAACGATGATCCCGTGCCGTTGAACCTGCAGTGGATGACCGACTTCTACGAGATCAGGAAACCGAATGAGAACGATCTGAGAAGGTGTGATGCATTTGTACTGGTGGATGGCAATTCTCCACCCCGGTTCGGCAGCTATGCGGAATATATGCAGGATGATCCCAAACCCACCTATATGATCGACCACCATCCCGATCCAAACGGTGGTTTTGAGATCAGCGTGTCGGTGGAGGACGCCTCATCCACCTGCGAATTGCTGTATCACCTGTTTCTGCAGCACGATATTTCACAGCTTGATGAGAGGATTGCCAAATGTCTATACACCGGTATTGTGACCGATACGGGATCCCTTCAATACGACAGCGTGACACCGGAAACCATGAATATCATCTCGGAACTGCTTCGTTTGGGGAAATTTCGGCCCAATGAGGTGGCCGAGAAGGTCTTCTCCAATAAGACGATGAACCAGCTGCATCTGCTGAGCAGGGCGATGAGCACCATCGATCTCTACGAGAACAATCAAATAGCGATCATGTGCGTTACCGAAGAGATGCTGGAGGAAACCAACACCACCAACGAAGACTGTGAGGGATTTGTCGCATACCCGCTCAGTATCACCGGCATCAAGGCAGCGGTGCTGTTCAAGGATCTCGGTGAAGGCATCAAAATGAGCCTGAGGTCGAAGAGCAGTGATGTGGATGTAAATATTTGGGCCCGCGAGATAGGCGGAGGCGGACACAAGAAGGCCTCCGGCGCCTGGCACCCGGGTCCCCTTGAAAAGGCGATCGAAGAGGTCGTCGAGATAGGAGCCAAACAGCTGGTGGGTGTTGATAAAACCTAATCAAATGTAGATTGAACGCAACCCGGTTTTCATACTATCTGATCATCTCCTTACTGATTGCTGTTGTTGCCTGCCGTTCCGGTAGCAAGCATGAACCCGGGGAGACGAAGGTCGAGAATGAAAAGACGGAGCTCACCGCCGTTTCCGAACAGGAGAATAAAACGGACAGGGAAAACCGCCCATCCGAAACCCCGGTCGATCAACTCAGCGAGGATGTAGATCCCGATAAGTCGATCACAAACAGCAGGAGCAATGCTATCACCCGGGCGGTGGAGAAAGTCAGCCCCGCCGTGGTCAGCATCACAGTTACGGAGGTGGTGGGCGGACGCCGGCTCCGGTTTGACGAATTTTACGGCTTTTTCCTGCCGCCTCTCGAGCGGGAAGTCAATAGCATGGGATCCGGATTCATCATCAGTGAAGATGGATTGGTGGTTACCAACGAGCATGTGGCAAGCAAGAATGCGAAAAAAGTGATGGTGTCGCTTCCGGACGGCTCGGAATATGAAGCAGAGATTCTGGGAGCAGATGAGCTGGCCGATATCACGCTGTTGAAGATCAAAGCCGACCGCGGGTTCCCCTATGTGGAGTTTGGAGATTCCGACGAGGTGATGGTGGGCGAATGGTCGATTGGTATCGGCAACCCCTTCGGCCTGTTTGAAGCCGCCCAGCCCTCCGTTACGGTCGGCGTGATCAGCGCTACCAAGCGTGATTTCCGTCCCGATCCCAATGAACCGCGGGTATATATGGATATGATACAAACCGATGCGGCGATCAATCGCGGAAATTCGGGAGGTCCACTGGTTAACAGCAATGGTGAGGTGATCGGCATCAACACCTTTATCTACACCGGCGGCACCAGTTACGGATTTGTCGGACTCGGCTTCGCGATTCCCAGCAACCGGGCGCAAAAGATCATCAACCAGCTCTCACGATCCGGTGAGGTGCAGCTGAGCTACCATCCCGGATTCGAAACAACGCCGATGACCTACCGGCTCGCAGCGATGAACAACCTGCCCGCCATCATGGGCCTGTTGGTTACCAGCGTCAACAAGGACGGGCCCGCATTCGAGGCGGGAGTGATGCCGGGCGATATCATCCTTAGGATTGGGGATGAGCGGATTCAGAGCGAGAAGCACGCCCAAGCGCTGATGCGTGAGTATGAGGAGGGAGATACCATGCGGCTGGAATTGCTGCGCAGGGGGCAACGGTATGAAGCACAGATGAAACTCAGGAAAAAAGCCTCCACCCGAGAAGGCGGCTGACCATTTGGAGATTATTCCCGGATCCCTTAGAGTTCTGATATACTACTTTTGTTTCCTCTCCAGGAACTTCTGTACCCGCTGATGGTGCTTTTCATCTTCCCAGAAATAGGAAAACGGTTTCAGCTCCTCTTCAATGCGTTTCCAGCGGGATTCCGAATGCCGCAACGCTCCCTCTTTCAGCGTGCGGATATAGTTGCGATCGTTCCGGGTAAGACGCTCCACCCACTGCTGCGTTGCCGCATCCAGCTCCTCGTCGGGGGCGACCCGGTCGATCAACCGGTGCCCGATAGCCGAGTCTGTGTCGATGACAGCGGTTTCAGCCAGCCAACGCAGGGCTGTGGACCGGCCGACCCGCTCGATCAAACGGGTGAGACCGCCCCAGCCGGGAGGCAGGTAAAACCGGCCCTGGGTAAATCCGAACGTTGCGCTTTCGGCAGCGATACGGAAATCGAAGGCGAGCATAATCTCACAGCCGCCCCCGTAAGCAGGTCCGTTCACACAGGCGATCGTCCAGCAGGGGAGCTTTTCTATGCGGGCGAGTATGGAGAGCATCCGCCGCGCCATATCCTGGGCTTCATCCGCCGTCCTGATACCATGGAACTCCTGCAGGTCCCCGCCCGATATGAAGGTTTCACCGGCACCTTTTAGCACCAGCGCCCGAACCGTCTCATCCTTTTCGATCCTGTCCAGCAGCGTTTCGAGCCGGTCCATAATCTCAAAGTTGATCGGATTTTTGACCTTCGGGCGATTGATGGTCAACCAAAGGGTGGTGTCAATCTTTTCAGTCAGTATAGGTTTCACGTTTTTGTGATTTGTTGAAAAAAGGGATTGATTAAAGTTGCAAACTTGCCCGATTTACATTTATTTACATTCGGTCATATTCACGTACTGTCTAACATCGCTTATTTTGCCTAATGTATTTAGTTGACAAGGAAAAATTAAACCGCTCTTTCAGTTCCAAGATTGTCGAGGCCCGGGTGGCCCAGATCTTCAACAGTTTCGACCGAATACTGGTCACTTCCTCCTTCGGGACCACCTCCGCGGTGCTGCTGCATATCATAAACAGGGTCAGACCGAACCACCCGATCTATTTTATCGATACCCGGTACCATTTTAAACAAACTATCAGCTACAAGGTACAGCTGACCCGGCTCTATTCATTGAATGTGATCGACCTGTTACCGGATAAGAAGGCCCACCAGCAGACCCGGGATAACCGGATGTGGAGCAACGAACCGGATCGCTGCTGCGAAATCAATAAAGTAAAGCCGCTGAGCAAAATAAAATCGGACTTCGATATTTGGGTCTCGGGGTTGATCGGTTATCAAAATCGGTATCGAAGCAAATTAAAGATTATCGACATCGATTCAGGTATGCTCAAATGTTATCCGCTTATCGACTGGAGCCGTGACCTGGTGAATGAGTACATGGAATTTCACGGCATACCGAGGCATCCGCTCGAAAAGGAGGGATATCAATCGATCGGCTGCACCCATTGCACCCGATGCGGGGAAAATCGCAGCGGACGATGGTCGGATATCTCAAAATCGGAGTGCGGACTGCACGGTTGAGCAATCACATCTCGTCAACTTCGTAATCGATATCATAATCGATCTGCTGACTCCTGGATTCTTTTAAGAGCCAACGCATGTACTCCTCATTCCCCTCCTGCTCCGACATATTGAAGGAGACCACACAGGGACAATCATAGCTGTGCAATTCTTTAACCTTCTCGGTGAGCGGTTTGACATTGTGGTAGGCAGCCTTCGCGATCAGAATACATTCCTCGGCTTCTTCCACCGAACCATCCCACCAGTAGATCGACTCCATGTTGTCAATAATATTGACGCAGGCGGCCAGCCGCTCCTCTACCAGTTTTCTCCCAATTTTCCGTGCCTCTTTCTTATCCTTTGTGGTGATATAAACCAATCGGAGGTTGTAAAACATAGTCGGTAATATTTAATTCGGTTGGAATTGCCTACCCAGAATCTACAAAATAGATTTTAATCTCTCATCGTTAATTATCGTAGCCCGGTAAGTGAATGTTGCAAGGTAACTTATTGTTGATAACCAGACCCAAAAGCCGTAGTTTTTGTGGCTTAAAAAAAGCCGCCCAATGGGGGTTCTTGAGCGATCGACCTGCGAGAGTGGCGGAATTGGTAGACGCGCTAGATTTAGGATCTAGTGCCTTTAACGGCGTGGGGGTTCGAGTCCCCCCTCTCGTACTCACACCCGGCAACGGAGCAGGATCAAATCGTACTCAATAACGTTAATTGGAGATAGATTAAGTGGACATCACGGTACAGGATATCAACTCGGTCGACAAGGAGATAGTGATCTCGGCAAACCGGGAGGATCTTAAGTCGAAATTTGAAGAGGCATACAAAAAATACCAGGGAAAAATCGATATGCCGGGATTTCGTCCGGGCAAGGTTCCTATCTCCATTGTCAAGAAACGGTTTGGTAAGGAAATTGAATACCAGGAGATCGAAAAATTCCTGCAGGAGGTATTTGAAAACAGAGTGGTGCCCGAACATGAGCCGGTAGGCGAAACCCAGATGGTGGATCTGACTTGGGAGGATGATGAACTGGAGGCAAAATTCCGTATCGGTTCCAAGCCCGCCTTCGAACTGGTTGATCTGGATAAAATCAAGGTCGACCGGATGGTCCATGATGTGACCGACGAGGAGGTTGATGAGGAGATCGATCGCATACTGGAACAGCAGGGTAGCTGGGAAGAGGTGGATGAACCGGTGACCGAAAGCAGCAGGGTTACCATCGATGCCCAGGCGCTGGACCAGGAAGGCGAGCCGATCGAGGGCGACCGGGAAGAGAACCAGGCGCTGGATCTGCGCCAGGAGCAGAATCAGCTATTCCGGAAGGAGTTATTGGGCAAGAAGGTCGGCGATATTGTCGACATCGAGATCGGCGAGGAGGAGACGCAGAAATTCCGCCTATTTGTGAAAAAGGTGGAAAAACTGAATCAGGCCGAACTTACCGAGGATTTTGTCAAGGAGCAGACCGACGGTGAAATGGAAACCGTGGATGAATACAAGAGCCTGGTTAAGAGCAGGATCCAGAGCTATTATGACCAGGTATCAGAGGATATGCTGAAGAACGAGCTGGTCGAAGAGATGGTCGGCGCCCATGACTTCGAGGTGCCGGAGGTATTTTTGGAGCAGATCAAGAACCAGTATGTTGAAAGGGTAAAGCAAAAAAATGAAGGTGAGCTTCCACCCGATTTCGATCCGGAGGAGTACAAAGAGAATATCGAGGATCGTGCAGAACGTGATGCCAAGTGGTTTTTTATCAATGAGAAACTGCAAGAAAAATTTGACGATATTGAGATAAAACCCGATGATATAGATGAATACCTGGAGATGGAGGCGGCCCGTTACGGGATATCAGTCGATCAGATGAGAAACCTGTTTGCCCAGAATCCCCAGCAGCTGGAGAGCCTCAGAAACAGCATCCGGGAAAACAAGGTATTCGACCGATTGATGGAAGAGGTCAAACTAAACGATATTTCCAAAAAGAAATACCAGAAAAAACACGACAAGAAAGTGAAAGCCCGTGAAAAAGCAGCCAAGAAAAAGTAAATTAAATTATTGATATTGATATAGTTATGATTAAACAACCTTTATTTGAAATTCCAACGATGGAAGATATGTCACAGATCCAGAACAACCTGGTGCCCATGGTGGTTGAAACCACCAATCGCGGCGAACGCGCCTATGATATCTACTCGAGGCTGCTCAAAGACCGCATTATCATGCTTGGAACCCCGATAAATGATGCGGTTGCCAGCTCCATTGTAGCCCAGATGCTGTTCCTGGCCGCTGAAGATCCGGAAAAAGATATAAATCTGTATATTAATAGCCCGGGTGGCGTTGTATCCTCCGGTTTCGCCATCTACGACACGATGCAGTACGTGAGTTGCGATGTGGCGACCACCTGTGTGGGCATGGCGGCTTCGATGGGCGCTGTATTGCTGACTGCGGGACAGGATGGAAAGAGAAATCTACTTCCCAATGCCCGGGTGATGATTCACCAGCCGCTCGGCGGTGTGCGCGGGCAGGCCAGCGATATTGAGATTGAAGCGCAGGAGATTCTGCGGATTAAAAAGCTCATCTGCAGCATCCTTGCGGATCACAGTGGTCAGACGACCGAAAAGGTGATGGAGGATTCCGACCGCAACAAATGGATGAGCGCTGAAGAAGCGCGCGACTACGGTCTGGTTGATAATATTATGACCAAGGAAATGGAAAAAAAATCCAGCTAAGGTACCAAAGACAGGATAGGGCGCGGTTATGAGTGAAAATGATAAAAACAAGACCATTCACTGCTCCTTTTGCGGACGAACCAGCCATGAGGTCAACAGCATGGTGGCCGGCCCCGAGGAGGTGTATATCTGCGACCACTGCGTAGCGGATGCCTCCGGCATTGTCAAGAGCGATCTTGCCTCGATGGCCAAAAAACGGGAAAAGAAATACCGCCCGCTGCTTAAACCCGCTGAGATCAAGTCGAAACTCGATGAATATGTGATCGGCCAGGAGCAGGCCAAGAAAACCCTATCCGTGGCTGTTTACAACCACTACAAACGGATAGGCTCCGACTTGGGCGA
>JAWVYR010000071.1:0-9535 GCA_033722635.1 Balneolaceae bacterium
CCGGCCGCGTGGTACGGTGCGGTCAACTGGCTGGAGGATTTTGCGTACAAGACCGATATCGGAGCGGGAGTATTCCTGATCGCCGGGCTGCTTACGCTGCTTGTGGCCTGGCTCTCCGTCAGCTACCAGTCCGTCAGGGCGGCGATGATGGACCCGGTGAAGAGCCTGCGTTCGGAGTGAGAAGTAAGAAGTAAGAAGTGAAAAGTGAAAAGTGAATAAAACCAAGCAGTCAGTCTCAGCCTTCAGCTCTTAAATCTGAAGTAGCTGAAAGCCGACTGCTGATGGCTGAATGTTAAATACTATGCTGAAAAACTACCTTAAAATCGCACTGCGGAATATTCGAAAAAATCCGGGATATTCGTTCATCAACATATTCGGTCTGGCCCTCGGAATGGGGATCAGCATACTGATCCTGATCTATGTCCAGTTTGAATTGAGCTACGATGAATATCACAGTAAATCAGATCGAATTTACCGGGTGTCGCGTGAATGGTTTAATCCCAACGGGGAGACCAGCCTGCACCTCGGACATGTGGCTCCGCCGTTCGGTCCGCTACTGGAACAGGATTTCGATGAGACTATCGATGAAGTAGTACGGTTTTTTCAGCTCAGCCCGCTTCTGAGATACCAGGACAAGGCATTTGTCGAAAACCGGTTTTTCTTTGCCGACCCGGAGGTGTTCGAGGTGTTCTCCTGGGAGATGGTCAGGGGCAACCCGGAGAAGGCGCTGACCTATCCCGACGGTATCGTACTCACGCAGTCGGCCGCCCGAAAATATTTCGGCAGCGGCGATCCGATGGGCAAACCGATCGAATTCCGTTACAACAACACAACCTTCCAGTTTCAGATCAACGGCATCGTCAAGGATATCCCGGAAAATTCCCATTTCCAGTTTGATTTCCTGGCATCGATGCAGCCGGTGGTTCAGTACTATGGTGGACTGGAACAGATGATGAATAATTATGGCAGCAACAACTTCGCCACCTACCTGCTGCTTAAAGAAGGGGCCGATCCCCAGAATCTGCAGCAACAGATGGCCGGCTTTCTCGACCGGCACATGTCGCCCAACCAACAGGATACGCCTGCATCGGAAACCACCATGTTAAATCTTTGGCCGCTGACCGATATCCATCTTCATTCCAACCTCGATTCCGAGATCGAGGCCAACAGCAAGATCGAGTATATCTACATCTATTCGGCGGTGGCCTTCTTTATTCTGCTTATCGCCTGTATCAATTTCATGAATCTCTCCACGGCACGCTCTACCAGGCGGGCTATCGAGGTCGGACTGCGCAAGGTGGTGGGGGCGGATCGCGGATCGCTCATCCGCCAATTTCTCGGGGAGACGGTAATCCTTGCTTTTTTTGCGATGACGGGAGCCATCCTTCTGGTGGAGCTGATCCTGCCCTATTACAACGATTTTCTTGACAAAAACCTGGCTCTGAATCTGCTCGAAAACGGCATGCACCTGGCGATGTTGGTCGGTATCATGCTGTTCGTTGGACTGACCGCCGGCAGCTATCCCGCCTTCTTTCTGTCAGGTTTTCAGCCTGCCTCCGTGATGAAAGGATCGTATGAGGCAGGGAGTATCCATGAAAAATTCAGATCTGTTCTGGTCGTGGGTCAGTTTACTATCTCGATAGCCCTGATCATCTGTATGGGCATGGTATACAAACAGCTCGATTTCATGCAGAGTAAAGATCTCGGTTTCAACGAGGACAACATCGTGGTACTGCCGACCAGTCCGACGATCAATGCCAACTACGATGATGTCAGGCAGCGGCTGCTTGGACACCCCGGAATCGTCAACGTATCTGTTTCCAGCCGGGTACCCTCGGGCCGTTTGAACGATTCCCAGAATGTTCAGGCGGAAGTGGATGGCGATCTTCAGAACATTAGCACGCGTATAGCTGACATCCATGTGAGCCATAACTTTATGGAGACCTATGGCATCGATCTGGTTGCCGGCCGCAACTTTAATTCACAATTCGCGAGTGATTCAACGGAAGCATTTATTCTCAATGAATCGGCGGTGGAGGCGATCGGATGGAATTCCCCGCAGCAGGCGATCGGGAAACAATTTATCAACGGCAACCGGAGGGGGCAGGTCATCGGAGTGGTCGATGACTTTAACTTTGAGTCACTACACCAGTCGATCGCCCCGATCGTATTCCTGATACCCACTACACGCATAACCAATGTCTCGGTCAAGTTCCGGGAGAATATGCGGGAGGAGACCCTATCGTTTCTGAAGGAGCAGTGGGCGACCCTCCGGCCCGAATATCCCTTTACCTACTTTTTCGTGGAAGACAATTATGATCAACAATACAGCTCCGAAAAGCGCCTGGGACAAATCTTCGGCTTCTTTTCACTGCTGGCTGTTATCATCGCGTCGTTGGGCCTGTTCGGGCTGGCCTCGTTCACCACCCAGCAGCGGTTCAAGGAGATCGGCATCCGGAAAGTGCTGGGTGCATCGGTGGCCCACATCGTCAGGCTGCTCTCCCAGCGTTTTACGCTCCTGGTATTGTTTTCTATTGTGCTGGCTTCGCCGATCGCCTACTTCGCGATGAGCAACTGGCTTTCGAGATTTGCCTATCAGGCGGATTTACCCGCTTGGATATTCCTGGCGGCCGGTGGGATAGCCCTGGTCATCGCCTGGCTGACGATCAGCTATCAATCACTGAAAGCGGCCTATATGAATCCGGTGGAGAGCTTGCGGTCGGAGTAAGAAGTGAAATCCGCCGGTGGGTGGACAGATGACAAAAGTGAATAAAAACAAGTTGTCAGCACTCAACCTTCAGCTCTTAAATCTGAAGTAGCTGAAAGCTGACTGCTGATGGCTAAATGTTGAATACCATGCTAAAAAACTATCTCAAAATCGCCTACCGGAATCTGGTCAAGCAGAAAGGATATTCCCTTATCAATATTCTCGGGCTGGCGGTCGGATTGGCCAGCTGTATTATTATCCTGTTGTATGTCATTCATGAACTTTCCTATGACAAGCACCATGAAAAGTCGGACCGCATCTACCGGGTGATTGCAAAGATCGATTTTTCGGGCAATTACCTTGAGCTGGCAACTGTACCGGCACCGATGGGACCGACATTAAAGCAGGACTTTCCGGAAGTGGAGGCGGTAACCCGTTTCCGACCAAGAGGCGGCTATCTGTTTCGACTCGATAATGACAATATCAAGGAGAACCGGGTCGTATGGGCGTCCAACAGTGTTTTTGATGTTTTCACGATACCGATGATTCATGGCAATCCCGACGAGGCGCTGAAGGATCCGATGACGGCTGTTATATCCAGATCATCCGCCCTGAAATATTTCGGACATACCGATGTGGTGGGCGAATCAATATTGATGGAAGACCGCCATACACTCACTGTCACCGGTGTTTACAGGGATATGCCCGAAACCTCTCATTTTCACTTCGATTTCCTGCTTTCACTGGAGACCCTGGATGAGGCAGACAATACAACCTGGTTCAGCAACAATTTCAGAACCTACATCGTGTTGAAGGAAGGGGTCGATGCACGGCGGTTTGAACGTCATTTTGAAACTATAAAGAAAGAATACGTGGAGCCGCAGCTGCAGCAGTTTATGGGCTCCACGCTGAAGGAGTTCGAGGCCGCAGGCAACAGCCTGGAGTATGATCTGCAGCCGCTCACCGATATTCATCTCTATTCCGACCTGACCGGTGAGTTTGAGCCCAACGGCAGCATCATACACGTTTACGCCTTTTCCGGGTTGGCCCTGTTCATCCTGTTGCTGGCGTGCATCAATTTTATGAACCTGGCGACAGCGCGTTCTTCTCAGCGGGCTAGGGAGGTAGGTATCCGTAAGACTCTCGGATCGATGCGAGGCCAGCTCTCACTGCAGTTTTTGGCCGAGTCTGTAATTTTCAGTGCACTTGCGTTTGCTTTGGCACTCCTGCTCGTTGAATTCAGCCTACCTTATTTCAGCGACCTGGCACAGAGGGATATCTCTCAGAATTATTTTTCAAATCCGTTGTTACTGCTTGCCATAGGTGGAATCGTACTAATTACAGGGCTGTTAGCCGGCAGCTATCCGGCTTTCTTGCTCTCATCTTTCAAGCCGGCAAAGGTGTTGAAAGGGACCTTTGTGGAGGCGCGTGGGCAGGATTATTTGCGAAAGGGATTGGTGGTATTTCAGTTTTCCATATCGATCGTGATTATCGTGGGACTGTTGGGTATGAACAGACAACTGAACTACATACAGAATCGGGAGCTCGGATTTGAAAAAGATAGAGTGTTGGTATTGCACGATGTCAACGCACTGGGAGAACAACAAAAAGTGGAGACCTTTAAAAAGGAACTGTTAAAGGATCCTGTTTTTATCTCTGCCGCCCCCACCAGCTTTTTGCCGGTGGGTGGATTTGGGAAAAACGACCTGACCTTCTGGCCCAAGGGAGAGCGGCCGACCCAGGACAATACCGTCGCCCTGCAAACCTGGGATGTGGATGAACATTATATACCTACGCTGGGAATGGATGTGATAGAGGGCAGGAACTTCTCGGAAGAATTGGCCAGCGACCGTCAGGCAGCGATCCTCAACGAGTCAGCTGTGAAACGATTTGGTTTTGAAGAACCGATCGGCCAAAAAATTCAGACGGTCAGTGTGAAACCGGACGGATCCATCGATACAGAAAATCAAAGGGAATTTACGATCATAGGGGTAGTGAAAAATTTTCATTATGAATCCCTGCGGCAGACGATCAGCCCGCTGGGTCTTTTTTACGGGCCCAGCTACGGTACCTTGGCCATTAAAATCAAATCCGGTAATGCAACCCTGGCGATCGACCAACTCGAAGAAGCATGGAACCGGTTTGCACCTTCCCAGCCGTTCAATTACTCATTTCTTGATCAACGCTTTGAACAGATGTACCGGGGGGAGATGAGGGTAAAAAATCTTATGACGGCCTTTTCCATTCTGGCTATGATCATCGCCTGTCTCGGGCTTTTTGGGCTGTCGGCGTATAGCGCTGAACGTCGAACCAGGGAGATCGGTATTCGTAAAGTGATGGGCGCAACGGTGTCAAATATCCTCACCTTGATGTCGACCGAGTTCATCAAATTGATTGTCTTAAGTTACATTATCTCGCTTCCCCTCTCATATATAGTTTTACGTTGGTGGTTGCAGGATTTTGCCTATAAAACAGAGTTAGGTTTCGGCATTTTTGTGATCACCGGTGCAGCCGTACTCCTGGTTGCCCTTGCAACGGTGAGTTGGCAGTCTGTCCGGGCTGCACGGATGGATCCGGTTGAAAGCCTGCGAAAAGATTAAGCAGATCGGCTGGGTAGATAATGCAATTGTGCCGCAGAGTGGTTATATACCAGCATTGATTTTTATGTAATAATCGGGTCATGCTTGCCAATTATTTAAAAATTGCACTTCGAAATATTAAAAGGTATACCGGTTATACCTTTATCAATATAGTTGGGCTGGCTGTTGGCATAGCCATCTGTATGTTAATTTTTCAGTATGTCTCCCATGAGCTTTCCTATGACCGGTACCATGAAAAATCCGATCGCATCTACAGAATCACTCTGGATCTGCCGCAGATTCACCTGTCGGTGACCCCCTCCATGCTTTCGCCGACCCTGCAGGAGCTGTATCCCGAGGTGGAAACCGGCGTACGAATCTATGACGCGGGTAGCAGTCAACCGCTGATTTTACGCCGCGAGAACAGATCGTTCGAGGAACGCAGCTTTGCTTATGCCGATTCAACCCTGTTTGAGGTATTCAGTTTTGATTTGCTGGCAGGAAATGCCGAAACAGCATTGACTCGTCCCTATACGGTGGTAATCAGCCGTGATATGGCCCGGAAATATTTTGGCAGTGTCAACCCGCTCGGGAAGGCCCTGGAGATCAACGGACGGCAGTATGAGGTAACCGGGGTGATGGAAAATATTCCGCAGAACAGCCATTTTCGGTTTGATTTTTTCGCTTCTCTTATCAGCCGCAGCAACTGGTCGGTACTTCAGGATGATGTGTGGCGAGCCGCCAACTTTTATACCTATATCGTGCTGGAGGAGGGAGTTTCCAGCAACGAGCTGAAGGAAAAGGTAGATGCCTACATCGAAGAAAATGTGACCGACAACGATTTTGTTGACCTGCTGGAAATTAAATATCAGCCATTGACCGATATTCATCTTTATGCCGATACCGAGGGGGATATGGCTGCACAGGGGGATATCCGGTACGTGATGGCGGCGTCGGCCATCGCATTTCTGATTCTCATCATCGCTTGTATAAACTACATGAACCTGGCAACCGCGCGGTCGGAAAGGCGATCGAGGGAAGTGGGTATACGAAAGGTACTGGGATCGGGAAGGCGTGAACTGATCGCTCAGTTCTATGGAGAGGCTGCTTTTTTGACCATTCTCGGCCTGGCGGTTTCGATCCTGCTGGTGGAGGGGTTCCTGCCCTGGTTCAACCAGCTAACCGGAAAAGTTTTAACGATCGAATACAGTTCCCTGCAATATTGGGGGATCATGGGTGGTATCGGAGCTGTGGTGACGCTGCTTGCAGGCAGTTATCCGGCCTTGATGTTATCCTCCTTCAATCCTTCAGCGGTATTGACCGGGGCGAAAATTTCGGTTGGCGGACGAAGATTTCGCAAAGGGTTGGTGATATTTCAGTTTGCCGCGTCGATATTTCTGATCATTGGTACGCTGGTGATCTATCGCCAGGTCGAATTTATACAGGATAAGGAACTGGGGTACAAGCAGGAAAATGTAATCGTATTGACAGCTTATAATGAAGTGGAAAGCCGTTTCGAAGCTTTTCACTCTGAACTGAAACGGGTGGCGCGTATAGAGGGAGCAGCGATGGCGTCCGAAACACCGACCAGTATTCGGGCAGGCTACGGGCTGAAACTGGAGGGCGTTGAGGTGGGTACCAATTATCAGGTGAACGGGCTGCGGGTCAGCCCTGGATTGACAGATATTTTGAAGATCGATATTATTGCAGGCCAACCCTTCACCCGTGCAGATATTGAACGGGCCAATCCCGAAGAGGGAGAGGCAGAGTACGCATTTCTGGCAAACGAGGCACTAGCAAATGATTTCGGACTCCAACCCGAAGAGCTGGTGGGACGAAATGCAACACTGAGCGGGCGCGAAGGGGTGATCAAGGGGGTCGTCGAAGATTTTCACTTTACCTCCCTGCACCGTGCGATAAATCCATTGATCCTGTTTCCGCAGGATGGATACAATCGGGTGCTGGTCAGTTTTGAATCATCCGGCGTGGAACAGTCTCTGGAACAAACCCGCGAAGTCTGGTCCCGGATGTTTCCACAATATCCCTTTGAATATCAGTTTCTGGATCAGGAATATGAAGCTTTATACAAACAGGAGATGCGGGCGGGCAACATATTCACCAGTTTTGCGGTTCTTGCCATCTTTATTGCCTGCCTTGGATTGTTCGGTCTGGCTTCCTACATGGCAGAACGAAGAAAAAGAGAGATCGGGGTGCGGAAAGTCCTTGGAGCCACCGTGGTCAACATCATATCTCTGTTCTCCATGGATTTCATAAAATTGATTGCCGTCAGTTTCCTGCTTGCAGTACCCGTTTCCTGGTATGCAATGTCGACCTGGTTGCAAAATTTTGCCTACCGGATCGAGATAGGTGTCTTGGTAATTGTTATAGCAGGGCTCCTGACAGTGATGCTTGCACTGCTGACCGTGGGATACCAATCGGTCAAGGCAGCAATGCAGGATCCGGTGGATACGATTCGGACCGAGTGATAGCTCTCATCAGTTTTTTCCCGATGGCTGATCCTGAATCAGCATTCCCTTTTTTCAAACCCGTCACAGATGTTGAGAAGGTGTACGCATTCGAACACCCCGACATGGATATCCGGTGATATGCTGGTCAATAAGTGGTTTAAACAGCCATAAACCGTCAAATAGGAATTTGGTACGGTTGTTGAATCTATATGGATGAAACCATTGCTGGGTTTCCATCGTGAAACGGCTGCAGCTCATCAATGGATTGGCGAAGAATACCGAATATCCCGAAAAACCCTCTATATGATGAAGATAATAATTTTACTGCCGTTCATAGTATTGATAACAGGATACATGGTAGCGGAATATGATCGATATATACCGAAAGCCGATCGGCTGTTAAACCAGCGAAGTGAATCCTTCGATACTACCGAATTCGATCAGGAAAAAGTTTTGGCCGCTTTGCGCGAAGAGATAAAAGGGATGGAAGATCAGCCCTCATCGGAGGTGTTTCAGAATATCAAGATGATGAAACAGGTACCGGCGGGTCGCCTGCTTCGCATCATGGAGATGGGGTTCACAAAATCGTTGGGCACCGATTGCACGCACTGCCACAATCCCGATAATTTTGCGGATGAGGATAAACGACAGAAGGAGATAACCCGGGAGATGATGAAAATGACGGGAACGATCAACAATGAATTGTTGGCAAAGATCCCGAACCTGGAAAGCGACAAGCCGACGGTAAACTGCACGACCTGTCACCGCGGAGAGGTTAAGCCGGCGCTGAACCTGAATCGGGAAAAGGAATAGAAGATCGCAAGTGTCGCTTGACAAATAAATTGCCACTGACCACATTCATTTAACGATTAACGAATAACGAATAACGAATAACGAATCTGTCCAACTACCGGCGGATAACGAATAACACATTTCCATGATCAAATTACGCAATATCGACAAGTACATCGACCACCGCTTTCAAAGGATGTTCATTCTCAAGAGTATCAACCTGGATATCGAAGAGGGAGAATTCGTCACTGTAATGGGCCCCAGTGGCGCGGGGAAAACAACGCTATTGAATATTATCGGATTTCTCGATGAAGCCTCCGAGGGGGAATATCATTTTCTGGGCGAGGCTGTTCATGGCCTATCGGACAAGCAGAAATCCAAGTATCACAAAAGCCACATCGGCTTTGTATTTCAGGCCTATCACCTGATCGATGAGCTGACCGTGTATGAGAACATCGAAATGCCCCTGCTCTATCGGAAGGTTAAAGGCAAGCAGCGCAAGAGTCTGGTCGCCGATATGCTCGACCGGTTTAATATCGTAGCCAAAAAAAACCTGTTTCCTCCGCAGCTATCCGGCGGACAACAGCAGGTGGTGGGGGTGGCCCGCGCAATCATCGGCAATCCCCGGCTGATCCTGGCGGATGAGCCGACCGGGAACCTGCACTCCGAGCAGAGCGAGCAGATCATGGAGCTGTTTCAGAAGCTGAACCAGGAGGAAGGCGTGACCATCATACAGGTCACTCATTCCGAAAAGATGGCCTCCTACGGCGACCGAATCATCTACCTGAAAGACGGATCGGTGGTTGAGGAAAATCCATACGAGGAGGAAGAGCGGGTGAGCTGAGCTGCACGCAAGTGCTTTTGAAGAAGGGTATCTCGGGTTGCCAACCCGATAATATATGAACAGTAAAATATTGTATGAGATACGAACAACTTTTAGATGAAGGGATAACTGGACCGACCGGGTTGAAAATTCAAGTATTGCTAAG
>JAWVYR010000072.1:0-9535 GCA_033722635.1 Balneolaceae bacterium
AAGGAAATAAGTGTTACTGTAGCTTATCTTGCCCTATATTCACAGATACCATCTTGAATTGGATCAAGCACTTTTTCAGCGTTAACAGATTGATGAGTAGAACCTTCGTATCGCCCTATCAAAGAAGTTGCAACCTCCTGTACTCCACCTTTACCCCGGTTTTTATACTTTTGGCGGTAAGCGTTTTCGTGCTTTTTATGGTCGGATGTGAATCCGAAACTGATGAAGAACGATTCTCCTTTGTACCTCCATCGAGATCAGGCATCGATTTTCAAAACAATCTTGAGGAAAGCCCGGAATTGAACATCCTGAACTATCTCTATTTCTACAACGGAGCAGGGGTTGCGGCAGGGGATATCAACAACGACGGCAGAACGGATCTCTATTTTACCGCCAACATGGGCAGGAACAGGTTATACCTGAACAGGGGTATGTTCAATTTTGAGGAAGTTACCGATTCGGCAGGCGTGGCCGGCCACGAAAACGGGTGGTCAAGCGGGGCTACCATGGCGGATATCAATGGGGATGGATGGCTCGACATTTATGTTTCACAGGTCAACTACCGGAACCGGGAGGGACGCAACCAGCTGTTTATCAACAACCGGGACGGTACGTTTACCGACCGTGCGGAAGAATATGGACTGGATTTCGAAGGGTATTCGGTACAGGCCGCATTTTTTGATTTCGACAACGACCAGGATCTGGACATGTATCTTCTCAATCACTCCATCCATTCCAGAGGTTCATTTACGGATGTGGTGACTCGCTCGGTTCGCGATCAGAAAGCGGGGGACCGGCTTTATCGTAATGACGAAGGCTCCTTCACCGATATAAGTGAGCAGGCGGGCATATACAGCAGCCAGCTGGGGTACGGTCTCGGGGTGGTAGCCAGTGATATCAATATGGACGGATGCATCGACCTGTACGTATCCAACGATTTCCATGAGAACGACTATCTCTATATCAATCAGTGCGACGGCACCTTCAACGAGGTCCTGCAGAACGCCACCGGTCATACAAGCAGAGCCTCTATGGGCATCGATGTAGCCGATTTCAACAATGATCTGCGGCCCGATGTCATGGTTCTGGATATGCTTCCCGATGATGAAAAACGGCTGAAGTCGTCGGTCAGCACCGAGCGATTCGAGATCTACGACGCCCAGCGCAGCTTCGGGTATCAGCCGCAGCTGATTCGGAACACCTTGCAGTTGAACCTGGGCCGCGTGCAGGAGATACCGGTCCTGTTCAGTGAGATCGGTCAGCTGGCCGGCGTGGAAGCTACCGACTGGAGCTGGGCACCGCTTTTTTTTGATATGGATCACGATGGAAACAAAGACCTGCTGGTCACAAACGGCATCTACCGCCGGCCCAACGACTACGACTACCTGGTTTTTTCCGGACAGAAGCAGGTACAGGAGTCGCTCCGTAAGGGAATTACCGAAAGCAACCTGAAACTGGTGGAACGCATGCCGCATGTCAAAGTACCCAACGTGGCTTTTGGCAATAGCGGTAGCTATGCGTTTGCCGACAGCAGCGACGCCTGGGGAGTGGATGTGCCCGGATATTCCAATGGGGCAGCTTATGCGGATTTCGACAATGACGGCGATCTCGATTTTGCTGTCAACAATGTGAACAGCGAATCGTTTCTGTTTCGCAACCGAACTTCAGACCGCGGATCGGCCGGTTACCTGAAGATTAGGCTGCAGGGTAGCGGCGGGAATACCAGTGGAATCGGTGCCAAAGTGATTCTCTATACCGATGATCAAAAGATATTGCTTGAACAGTCGCCCACCCGGGGATTTCAATCATCGGTATCCCATACGCTCCACACAGGATTGGGAAATGCCGGTAGCGTGGATTCAGCACTGGTGATCTGGCCGGGCGGGGCTTACCAGACCCTGACCGATCTGCCGGCCAATCAGACCTTGACCGTGGAGCAGAAAAACGCATCCGGCAGCTTCGATTACGGCAGGCTCACCTTCGATACCGGTAAGCGTAAATTATTTCGGGATGTGACACAGGATGTGGATCTGGATTTTATTCACAATGAGGACGCCTATGATGATTTCTCCAACCAGCGCGACCTTCCCAGGCGCCTTTCCACCGAAGGGCCTGCCGTCGCAACAGCCGATGTCAATGGCGACGGCTATGTAGATTTCTATCTCACCGGTGCACGGTCCCAAAGCGGGGTGCTCTATCTGCAGCAATCTGATGGGTCGTTTTCACGGGGCAGTTCAAGAGCGTTCATCCAGGAAGCCGATTGCGAAGGGGTCAATGCCCTGTTTCTGGATGTGGATGGTGATGGCGACCAGGATCTCTACGAGGTTTGTGCGGGTAACAATCAGGTTGGAAACGCCCGCGAGCTTCGTGACCGCCTCTACCTGAATGACGGGAGCGGTACGTTTGTCAGAAATCCGGAGGCGCTGCCGCGCATATATCAGATCGGTTCCGTGGTAGCTACTACCGACTACGACGGGGATGGCGACCTGGATCTGTTTGTCGGGGGAAGGGCAGTGGCCCGCCATTACGGTGTTGATCCAAGAAGCTACCTGCTGGAAAACGATGGAATGGGCAACTTCCGGGATGTGACAGGCCAGGTTGCTCCCCAGCTCTCGGAGGCGGGTATGGTAACCGATGCTGCATGGTCTGATCTGGATGGCAATGGCAGCGAGGATCTGGTGCTGCTCGGGGAGTGGATGCCGGTTACGGTATTTATGAACCGCAATGAGCAGCTCGAACCTTCTGCAGACGACAACGGCCTGAAGAGTACCGGTGGTTGGTGGAATCGGCTGGCAATGGTCGACCTGGACGGCGACGGTGATGACGATTTTATTGCTGGTAACTGGGGACGAAATGCCATGATGCACCCTGCGGGTGATCGTCCCGCTTACCTGTATCTTCACGATTTCGATGAGAACGGGCAGGTCGACCCCCTGATCGCCTACACCAAAAACGGCAAAATCTATCCGGCAGCCAGCAGGGATGAGATGTTGACACAGATCCCCTCGCTTCGCGAACGGTTCAAGACCTACCGGGACTATGCGGGGAAAACGGTTCAGGAATTGTTTGGAGCACAGATTATTGAGGAAGCCCGGGTCAAAACAGTCCACACCTTCGACAGTATGATTCTTGAAAACAGGGGTGATGGCACCTTCCGGACACATTCCCTGCCCGCTGAAGTGCAGTTTGCCCCGGTTCTGGGAATTCTACCCCATGACTATGACGGGAACGGTACGGTGGACCTCGCGCTGGGAGGCAACTTCTACGGGGTGCGTCCAGCATTCGGGGGGCGCCACGACGCCAGTTATGGCTGGTATCTGGAAGGGGATGGGGCCGGTGGATTCAAGGTGCAGAAGATACAGGAAAGCGGTTTCTTTGTGCGTGGCCAGGTGAGGGATATGGCGATATTACCGAATCCGGCCGGGGATGATCGACTGCTGATAGCACGAAATAATTCGGCCCCCCATTTTGTCCAATTTGATACAGCACAGTAATGATAAACCCATGCATAATCAGATGAAGCAGCATATCACCGTTCTTTTGTTCCGGGCCGGCCGGCCGATAAAGAGTTTTATGGCGATGGCGCTCCTTGTTGGATTGGGGCTGCTTTTCGGCTGTACGGGTAGACAGGAGAAACCGGATCCCGAATCGGAGATCTACCGACGGGCGGTCGGTGATTTCTATATCAGTCTGGCTGCGATCCAGTCCGACCAGGCGCTCTTTGCTATAGATAAGATGAATGCGGTAAAGGAACAGTTTCCCCGCGAACCGGCTGTCTGGGCAAACCTGGGTGTATTTTCGATGCGCCAGGGAAATTTTGAGCAGGCTGAAGAGCAGTTGAACCGGGCCCTTGATCTGGATCCGGATAACCCGCAGCTGGAGTTCCTTTTGGGTATCATGTACAGCAGAAGCGGGCAGATCGGCAGTGCCGTCAAACACCTGAAACGGAGCGCCGAACTGAATCCAAACGATGTGAAGGTACAATTTGCACTGGCGGAGGAGCTGCTGAGGGAGGATGCACAGTCCAATGCCAACCTGGTCAAGGAGATCCTGGAAGGTCTGATGGAGAAACGCCCGGAAAATCTATCCGTCTTGATGGAGATCGCGCGTTCAGCTTCGGTCATCAACAACCGAACGCTGTTTGAAAAGTCAATCGACCGGCTACAGGAGCTCTCCGGGCGCTGGCCCGAATCGGTCCGGAGGCAGTTCAGGGAGATTCAGGAATCACTGGATCAAAAGTCGCTGCAAAACCTGACTTTTGAGCTAGCCTTTCTCCGCAACAACCTGGCGCAGCTGCCGGGTTTCCAGGCTGATCAGAACGAGGTAAAATTTCCTCCCAACCAGATCGGTTTCTTGACCTACGAATTTAAATGGCTCCCCCAGCCGACGGTGGCAGCAGCCATCCCGGATACGGCAATGGGGTTTACTGTTTCATTCTCCGAGTCGGCGCTGCAGCGTCCCTACCGGGTCTCTACGATCTCTCCGACGGGCGATGAGGCGGCGCGGTTGGTTGTACTGAACGCTACCGGACTTCAGGTGGGAAACCAACGACTGGAATTGCCCAGGAGTTCCACCGACAGGGGATATCAAGGGAGTGCGATACCCATCGATTTGAACAACGACTTTATGATGGACCTGGCGCTGGTCGGACAACGTGGTCTGGCCTTCTACAGACTGCAGGCCGACACCACCTACCGCGAGGCTACCGCATCGCTCTCCCTGCCGGAGCCGATATTGAACCGATCCTACAGGAACGGGTGGGCCGCCGACCTTGATCTTGAAGGAGATCTGGATCTGATACTGTCTGGCGACAGTGGAGAGCCGCTGGTACTACGAAATAACGGGGACGGCACCTTGAGCCCGGTCACGATGTTTGAAGGCATCTCAAACCCGGTTGATTTTGTGTGGGCGGACCTGGACGCTGACGGCGACCCCGACGCAATCTTTCTGGATAAGGGTTCGGTTCAGATACAAAAGAACCAGCGAGCAGCCGGCAGTTTTGAAGCTTCTGGCGATCCGTTGGGCGGTGGATCCATACTCGATATTACGGCTGCCGATCTGGACGGCGATTCCTATTTTGAACTCTTGGCACTGCATGCCGATTCCATCACCGCTTTTCGGTTCGACCGGCGAAGAGAGACCTGGAGATCTTCCAAGCTGATCGATTTTGATGAGCCGGTAGGCTTCGCGGAGAATGGTGTGGTCTTGTTTGAGGCGCCGGACCTGGACAACAACGGAAGTCTTGACCTGATCATTTCGGATGGACGATCGACACATTATTGGCTGAGCGATGCGCGCGGCCTGTTTTCCCATCCCGCAGAGAAACTGGATGCAGGCGTTTGGGCTGTTGAGGATATGGATGGGGATCTGCGTCTCGACCTGACCGGCACAGACAGCGAAGGAACGATTCAGATACTGTATAACCGGGGAGATAAAAACTACGGGGCCCGGATGATCCGGCCCCGCGCCTCCGGGTTGACCGGCGACCAGCGGATCAACTCATTTGGTATAGGAGGGGAGATTGAGATTCGATCGGGTCTGCTTTACCAAAAGCAGCGGATCACCTCCCCACTGGTGCATGTTGGGCTGGGCCGCTACGAAGAGGCGGAGATGTTGCGGGTGATCTGGCCCAATGGATCCGTACAGGCGGAGTTTGCGGAGCTCGGTTACGGTAACAAGATCATAAACGAACAGATACTGAAAGGCTCCTGTCCCTGGCTCTTTGCCTACGATGGGAAGGGGATGGAGTTTGTAACCGACCTGCTCTGGAGAACGGCACTGGGTTTGAGGATCAATGCCCAGGGAGCGGCCGGGGTGATTCACAGCATCGACTGGGTCAAGGTGGGAGCGGAACAGCTGGTGCCCCGTGACGGCTATTACGATCTGCGAATTACGGCGGAACTTTGGGAGACCCACTTCTTCGATCATGTGAGGCTGATGGCGGTAGACCATCCTACCGGCAGTGAAATATTTGTTGATGAACGGTTCACCCTTCCCGCCCCGGATCCGGAACTGATAGCCGTCTCTTATCCTGAGCCGGTATCTCTGGCGTGGGATCAGGATGGCAGGGATGTGACCGGGCTGGTGCGTGAACGGGACGGCCGGTATCTCGACACCTTTGCACTGGGGGATTACCAGGGAGTGGCCGAGCCGCACCATGTGGAGATCGATCTGAGCGGGAATAAGCTCAGCAGCAAAGCGGTCTGGCTGGTGGCCTCCGGATGGATTTATCCCACCGATAGCTCCATCAATATCGCGATAAGCCAGGGCAGCCAGGAACCGCCGAAAGCGATTCAGCTGCAGGTTCCCGACGGAGACGGGGGTTGGGTTACTGCCCGTGAAAACATCGGATTCCCGGCCGGCAAAAATAAGACCATGATGATCCGGTTGGATGATCTGATCGAGCGATATAAGACTCGCAGGTTCCGCCTCAGCACCAACATGGAAATTTACTGGGACCGGCTGGCAATTGCGAACGGCCGTTCAAAATCGAAACTTGTTACCACCGAGATAGACCCGCAGGTTGCTGAATTGAGATACCGGGGATACTCGGAGATGAAGCGACCCTCACGCCGGAAACCCGAAATACCGGTCTATGATAAAATTGCAACAACCGAGCCACTATGGCGTGACCTGGTCGGCTTTTACACCCGGTTCGGGGATGTCAAAGAGCTGATCGCAGGTATCGATGACCGGTATGTGATCATGAATGCTGGCGATGAGCTTCTATTGCGGTTCCCGGTGCCGGATCCCCCAAAAGAGGGCTGGACCCGTGACTTCATCATGATCAGCGACGGCTGGGTCAAAGATGGTGACTACAACACCGGTTTTTCCGAAACGGTGATACCGCTCCCATATCACGGGATGACCGACTACTCCGAATTTCCCGGATCGCTGAGCGAGGATCCGGTGTATAAACGACAACGAGCCGACTGGGCCCGTTTTCATACCCGTTATATCGATCCGGTTCCTTTTCAGGAGGCCTGGATATTCAGTTCGGAGAGATGAGGATGATATGCGACGATTTCGATTGTTTGCAGGCTTTTGATCCCTTATAAATCGTTTTACCTTTAGTTAAATTAGTATTAATGATAGATAAACATGCATAAAGGCAGCAAGACCATAGATAGCCATGAATAGAAAAAGCACAGCCAGGATCGGAGTCGGCATATTGTTTTTGCTGCTGCTGGCCATCCCGGTACTGTTGAGCAATTACGATCGATGGGATTCAACCGGCAATACGGTTCAGAACCCCGATGAAGTGTTGGCTCGCTATGGATTTTATCTGACGGAGGTATCCTCGGAAGCAGGGGTCGATTTTCGTCACCAGGGACCGCGGCTTCATGAAAAACTCGATCACATCATGCCCCAGATCGCATCGATGGGCGCCTCGGTGACGGTGGTAGATTATAATAATGATGGGTGGCAGGATCTTTATTTCACCAACAGCTCCCATGGATCGAAGAATGCCCTGTACAGGAATAACGGAGACGGTTCCTTCACCGATGTCGCAGACAAAATGGGGGTGGCTGATCTGAACCGTGAAGGCACCGGCGTCTCGATGGGGTCGGTTTGGGGTGATTATAACAATGACGGCTATGAAGATCTTTTTGTGTACCAGTGGGGCCGGCAGGAGCTGTATCGGAACGAGCGGGGAGAGGCATTCACCAGGGTGACCGAACGGGCCGGTTTGCCTGAATGGATGAACTCCAATACAGCGGTTTGGTTCGATTACGACCGCGACGGGCTGCTCGATCTGTTCATCGGCGGATATTACCAGGAGGATATCGACCTCTGGAATCTGGAATCGACCAAGATCATGCCGGAGAGTTTCGAATATGCCAACAATGGAGGCCGCAATTATCTATACCGGAACCGGGGTGACGGCAGGTTCGAAGAGGTTAGCGAAGAGCTGGGGTTGACCAGCAGGCGGTGGGCCTTGTCGGCGGCTGCCACCGACCTCAACGGTTCAGGTTATCCCGATCTGGTGATCGCCAACGATTACGGTATCGATGAACTCTTTATCAATGAAGAGGGAAAACGGTTCCGCAATGAAACCGAAGCATCCGGCATCGGTTTTGCTCCCAAGAGTGGCATGAATGTCTCCTTTGGCGATATCATGAATCAGGGCAATCTGGCCATTTACATCACCAATATCTCCGAGCCCGGGATACTTATCCAGGGCAACAATCTTTGGGTGCCCGAACTGGTTAGCGAAAAGATGGAGGAGGGGGTGCGCTATCAAAACCTGGCCGGAAATATGGATGTGGAGCTGGGCGGCTGGAGTTACGGCGGTGCATTTGGAGATCTGAACAACGACGGGTTCATAGATCTATATGTGACGAACGGGTATGTGTCGGCTAAACCCGGAACCGATTACTGGTACGATTTTTCGAAAGTGGCCGGTGGGCACAAAAATATCATTGAAGATGCCAGAAACTGGCCGGATATGCAGGGGCGGAGCCTGTCGGGCTACCAGGAGAACAAGCTTTGGATCAACGACGGTGCGGGCAAATTCCGTGAAGTGGCCGCGGCCGTCGGGGGTTCACTGAACCTTGACAGCCGGGCTGTCGCTTTTGCCGACCTCTGGAACAGGGGTGTGCTGGATATCATCGTGGCTACCCAGAACGGACCCGTAAAATTATTCAGAAACAGGGTATCCGACGATCACCATTGGATCGGATTCAAACTCCAGGGGACCCAAAGCAACCGGAGTGCGATCGGGGCCCAGGTGGAACTGCACTGGAGCGACCGCCGGCAGCTGCAGGTGGTAACGGGCGGTAGCAGCTACTGTGCCCAGAGTCAGCGGCCGGTGTACTTCGGGCTGGGAAAAAGCAGGGAGATCGACAAAGCCGTCATTCGCTGGCCCTCCGGGATTCGCCAGACCCTGGAACATCCGGGAGTCGATTCTCTCTACACCATCACCGAACCCTCCGGGGATAATCCCTCATAGGGAGAAAGGAATTGTTTTGAAGCTTTACCGGATCAATCATCCATGAAAAAATTACTCACCTTTCCCAGTTGGCTGGAGTTTGCCAGCTACAGCAAGCGCTATACCGCCCCCTTGTTAATTACCGCGATCTTGCTGGCCGCCCACATCTCCTTCGGCATCCTTGAGAGTTATAAGAAACTGGGACTGGCTATCGGTGCAAGCTTTCTGGCTGAAGCGCTGATCTACCGTGCCCTGAACGGCAAGTGGCGCAATCTTTCCAGCGCCTATATCAGCGGCATCAGTGTGGGGATCCTGATCCGATCCCCTTTCTTCTGGCCCTATGCGATAACCAGCATGCTCTCCATCGTATCTAAGTATGTGCTGAAGTACCGGGATAGACATCTGTGGAACCCATCCAATTTCGGGATCGTGGCGATGTTGCTGTTGGCAGGGGAGAGCGTATCGATCCTGAGCATCCAGTGGGGCAACAACATGTGGGCGATGCTGGTGATCTGGGTCATCGGCTCTATCTCGATCTGGAGGATCAAGCGATTTCATATCTGTGCGACCTATGTGTTGTCATTCTTTGCCTTTGCGTTGCTG